>NZ_JBYVYK010000016.1:0-99395 GCF_058148405.1 Mycobacterium sp. DHQP2018-32-09
GATACTTCCGAGGCCTCCAACGTGGTGTCCAACAATCGCAACGCACGATCACGAAACTCCGGCGAATACTGACGGGGCATGATTCTGATCCTCCTATAAAGATCGGAACAAAACCCGGGGTAGTTCACGCGTCGCCGAGTCAGAGGAGTACCGGACCCGCTATGACATCACCCTGGCGGCACAAGTCATCGCTGACCTGCCCGAGGGTGAGGACAGCAACACCGAGGTCCTTGATGCCTACATTCGCCGGCGCACCCCAAGCGAGATCGTCCGAGCAGGGCTGCGGTGCCTGGCCCAGACCATGAACATCGAAGTGCGCACCGCACTTCCGATCGCAGAGGCGATGACTGCGCTGCGCCGCTGCAAAGCACTGGCCACCACGCCGTCGGCTATCGACGACACACTGGCGTCGCCTTTGATCCGTGTGAATCAAGGGCGGCTGCGCTTCGGTCATGAGAAGCAAGCCCGTTTCCTGGCCGCCCAGCATCTAGTGCTGACTGCCCACGACGGTGCCGAGTTGGCCCAGCTGCTCACCCAGCCAGCGCACCACGACCTTCGCGACCACGCCATTATCTTGGAGAGCGACCCGGTTCGCCGCTACGACGCCATCCGCCAGCTCGCCGACCCTACGCTGATCGCCGCCGCCACACGCGGATCTTTCGGGATCCCCACCGCCAAGCAGGCCCAGGCCGACATCACCGAGTTGCTCATCCAAGCGACCGCTGCTGCACCGCATTCCACCTTCACCCCCAAGGATCCCGAAGCCGCATCGTTCGACGGCACCTGGCAGCACCTTCGACAATGGACCAGGACCGAGGCGGCGCTGCTGCTCGCCGCCGGACACTGTGCCTACGATGGCATGTTCCTGCCGGAGATCGGTGCGCTGATGGACGCTTTCGACACGGTGATGCGGGCCGCGATGCGCAACCTCCACAGTGCGGGCAGCCGCGTGGCGGTCAGCACCCTCGTCGCATGCACGTTTGGTCGATCCAGCCATGAAGGCACGCCGGCGGCGGGTCTGGTCGCTCGCGGCAGCGAACAGGCCCGTGTCTTCAGCGATCGAGCCGCGACGAACGTGCCGACTGCCACCTCGATGTGGCGACCCAACTCGCGTTGCTTCGGCCGACTGTATATGGCAGCACTACTGAGCCATCCGATCCGTCACGACACCGACGCGCAGAATCTGCCCGACCTTGTCGAGGCCGGTCTCGCGGTGGGCGGCTGCCACCTTCGACTGAAGCTGCTGGAGTCTGCTCTCTACGGCAGCAGCGTCCTGAAATCCGTGACGCGTCAACGCACGATCGACGTGCTGAACGGCTACGACAACGACCCACGCGACCTGGGGACCAGCTCGACTCTAATCGACGTGCTCGCCAGCTACGACCAAATCACGCCCGTCACGTCGCTGGAAGGTATACAGCGCGAGATCGCCGGTGCGCTCAGCGACGTCGACAATCCTGACCATCAGGCACTGGCTCAGGGAATCGTGGCCGGCATGTTTGAAGACGAGCGCGTACTGGGCCCCTACACCGAGGCGATAGACTCACTATCTGACGATCAGCGGTTGACCCTCTACGCGATGTCGGTGATGCGCTCCGACTACAGCTTCGCAACACCCTGGTCGATCAAGCAGCTCGCCGAGGGCGCCGACAGCACCGACGACCTCGTCGTACGCGCTTTGGCGCGATACGTCGGACCCTTACCGCGCGAGACTCTCAGTCGCTCCGAAGCCGTGGCAGCCCACCTCAACGCTCTATCGGGCTGGGCCAAGATTTCCGCCACGTTGCCGCCGGCGGAAGAGTCGGCCGACGAGTCCACCATCGCCTGGAGATTGGTCGACGAATTGCTGCTGGACCTCTTCCGTGGCGTTACCACAGTCCAACGGGCAGAAGCAGTCTGGTGTCGGCTCTCACATGAGACTCCCGGCTCGGCCGTCTCTGTTCTCCGCGACCTTTATCGCGCGAACAGCGAACTGCTCACCAGCGACCGGAATTCCCCTGTCCACCCACACCGTGCGCTCCTCGCCGCCCATCCCGACCAGATTCGCAGATTGATGGAGTGGGCACTGACCCACCGCGACGACCTGCCAGGAGAGCACGATGATTGGGATCCCATGGGCGGCACCCGCAGGTACGCCGTGCGGATGCTCGGTCTGGTAGGAACAGCCGACACCGCAGACCGGTTACGCCACCACTATGTCTACGACCCGGAACTTGGCCGCGACGCCATCGAGGCCGTCCACGCCATCGATACGCGCACTCAACAATGAGTTGAAGGATCGGCTGACCTTGAAGCGGGCTGCATATGCTTCAAAGGAGATTGTTATGTCGATGGCGGAAGTATGTACTGCCGGTCAGGTGTGAGCGCGTGAGCCGCAGGGCCTCTGGGGGCGGGCTGTATCGCAGGGCCACTTGTGAACGGATTTGTGAACGAAACCGTGCGTAACGGGGACGACCGCGTCGACACGGCGTGATATGCGAGACGCGGACTAGCAGCTGACCTGCACGTTAGCGACGTGGTGAGAAGCGCAAGACTGCAACCGGCCGGCTCATAACCCAGAGGTCGCAGGTTCGAATCCTGTCCCCGCTACTAGGTGATGTCTCAGGACATCGGAATGGCCGCGGACCTACTTTAGGTCCGCGGCTTTTTCCGTTCGGGGCCCAGGCCTCTTCGTCGGCGACCTCCTGCAGGCGCTTACTCACCTCGGGCAGCGGAATGTCGACCGCATCCGAGATGTGCCCGTCGGCGAACTCGCCGCTCAATCCGGTGATCACTGCGGTCGCCCACGTTCGAGGTCTCGATGACGGTGACGTCGACGCGCGAGTTCACAGCGACGCGATTGCGGCCCGCAGTTTGGCGGCGGCTTCGTCGGCGACCTCGCGCAGCCCCGGTTGATCCGAAACCTGGACCATGATCTGCGGGTCCATCGCGTCGACGATCACCGTGTCGTCGCCGGCCGAGGTGTCGGCGCGGACGACGACGTTGCAGGGGAGCAGCAGTCCGATCTGGCGGTCGGCGTTGACCGCACGGTGCGCCAGCGGCGGATTGCATGCGCCGAGGATCAGGTAATCCTCCATGTCCTCGCCCAGCTTCGCCTTCAGGGTGGCCTTCATGTCGATCTCGGTGAGCACACCGAAACCCTGGTCTGCCAGTGCCCTTCGAGTGCGCGCGACAGCGTCCTCGAACGTCGTGTGCAGGGTGGTGGACAGTGCGTATCCCATGGTTCCTCCGATTTGGTGGGTTCAGGCCAGAGCCAGGAACAGCTTCTCCAGCTCGGCTTCGGTCATCGGCTGCTTGCCGTCGGCTGCTTCGCCCGTCATGCACTCGCGCATCCCGGTCGCCACGATCTTGAAACCGGCGCGGTCCAGGGCCCGCGACACCGCGGCCAGTTGGGTGACCACGTCTTTGCACTCGCGGCCCTGCTCGATCATCGAGATCACTCCCGCGAGCTGACCCTGCGCCCTGCGCAGCCTGTTGAGCACCGCAGCGATCGCATCTTCGTCACCAACCATGGCGCATCTCCCTTCAACGGACGTTACTGGGGATGGTACCCGCGGGGGTATTGCCCGAACGCCTTGCGCGGCGCATCGGGGTCGACCAGTGCGGTCATGACGCGCTGCCGTCAACGAGCTGGGACACCACGCTCTGAGCGTCGCAGGAGGCGCCGCGGTTGTAGGGGAGCTTCGACAGCAGCATGCCCATTGCGCAGGTGTTGGACAGGGCCGCGAACGTCAGTCCGCCGCCGACAACGCCGGCCACCCACTTGAGCCGTGGCGCGGCGATGCTGGCCAGCACGCTGGACAGCACGATCGAGCCCGCCACCAGGCGGACCTGCCGCTCCAGGTCCCAGCGCGCGGTACCGCGGTTGACCGCGAATCCCTTGGCCTCCCAGGCCGATATCCCGCCCTCGAGGATGTGCACGTTCGACAGACCGGCGGTGCGCAGGGTCTCCTCGGCTTGCGTGGCGCGCTGGCCAGAGCGGCAGACCAGGACGACGTCCTCGTCGAGGTGCTTGACGATCTCGTCGCGGTGTTCGCGGAGCAGGTCCAACGGCACGTTGTAGGCGCCGGCGATGTGGGCGCTCTCGAACTCGCCGGGAGTGCGCACGTCGAGCACCCGGGGTGGGTTGGTGGAATCGAGCATCTGGCTCAAGTCATGGGAATCGATCATGGTGGGCGCGGTCATCGTCGTGTCCTTCTCGCAGAGTGGGGGAATACCAGATACCGGTGGGGGTATCCATGCGATCATGGTACTCATACCCCATGGGGTATAGGCAAGGCGGAATTTTTATACCCCCAGGGGTACTTGACATACCCATAGGGGTATCGGCAGTCTGGGACCCAGAAGGCCGAACCGCCGACCGAGTGAAAGGACCACCGTCATGAAGTTCATCCAGTACTACCTGGACTGCCTGTCCCATGCGTCGTATCTGATCGCCGACGAAACCACCGGGCGCGCAGTCGTCGTCGACCCGCAGCGAGACGTCGCCGAGTACCTGCGCGATGCCGAGGAGTTCGGCTACGGGATCGAGCTCGTCATCGAGACGCACTTCCACGCCGACTTCCTGTCCGGTCACCTGGAGCTGGCGAAGGCAACCGGCGCCACGATCGTGTACTCCTCGGTCGCCGAGACCGAATTCGAATCGATGGGTGTGGCCGACGGCGAGCGTTACTCGCTGGGCGACGTGACGCTGGAGTTCCGGCACACCCCCGGCCACACGCCGGAGTCGCTGAGCATCGTGGTCTACGAACACGCCGGCGACGAGATCCCCTACGGGGTGCTGACCGGTGATGCGCTGTTCATCGGCGACGTCGGCCGGCCCGACCTGCTGGCGTCGATCGGATTCACCAGGGAGGAACTCGCCGAGAAGCTCTACGACTCGCTGCACGACAAGCTGATGACGCTGCCGGACGCCACCCGGGTGTACCCGGCCCATGGTGCGGGCTCGGCCTGCGGCAAGAACCTGTCCACCGAGCTGTGGTCGACGATGGGGGAGCAGAAGGAGACCAACTACGCGCTGCGCGCCCCGGACAAGGACACCTTCATGGCGTTGGTCACCGAGGGGCAGCCGCCGGCGCCGAGCTACTTCGTCTACGACGCGATTCTCAACCGCAAGGACCGGGAACTGCTCGACGAGACCAAGATGCCGGGCGCCATGACCTACGAGCAGGTGCGTGATGCGATGGCCGGCGGCGCGATCCTGGTCGACGGACGTGGGCCCGAGGAGTTCGCGATGGGCCACCTGCGCGGCGCGATCAACATCGGGTTGGACGGCCGCTACGCCGAGTTCGCCGGATCGGTCGTCCCCGCCGATGTCGACATCGTGTTGTTCACCGAACCGGGTCAGGAGCTGGAGGCCAAGACCCGCCTCGCCCGTATCGGATTCGACCGGGTCATCGGCTATCTGGACAGCCCGTTCGAGGTGATGTTCGCCCACCAGGACGACGTTCAGATGGCGTCTCGCTTGACGGCCAGGGCGTTCGATCGACGTGCCACCGAACTGGCCGACCTGCAGGTCGTCGACGTGCGCAACCCGGGTGAGGTTGCTGCCGGAACCATCCCGGACGCGATCGCGATCCCGGTGGGCCAGTTGCCCGCCCGGATGGGCGAATTGGATCCGGCCAGGCCGACCGTCGTGTACTGCGCCGGCGGTTACCGTTCCTCGGTGGCGGCAAGCGTGTTGCGTCGCAACGGTTTCACCGACGTGAGTGACATCCTGGGCGGCTTCGGCGCCTGGGAGGAATCACACCAGAACGTCTGAGCGACAGGAAGAATCATGATCACCGACAAGCATCAGATCGTCATCGTCGGCGGTGGCACCGCCGGAATCTCGGTGGCGGCCCGCCTGCTGCGCAAAGGCCACTCCGATGTGGCGGTCATCGAACCGTCCGACGTGCACTACTACCAGCCGCTGTGGACGCTCGTCGGCGGGGGCCAGGCGAAAGCGTCGACGACCGCGCGTCCCGAGACTTCGGTGATGCCGGCGGGCGCCACCTGGATCAAGAAGGCCGCGGCGACGGTCGACCCCGACGCCAACACGGTCACCTGCGCCGACGGAGCGGCCTACGAGTACGACGTGCTCGTGGTCTGCCCCGGCATCCAGCTGGACTGGAACCGCACCGAAGGGTTGGCAGACGCTCTCGGCAAGGACGGGGTGTCATCGAACTACCGGTTCGACCTGGCACCGCGAACCTGGGAGTTCATCCGCGGTCTGCGATCGGGCACGGCGGTGTTCGCGATGCCGTCCGGCCCGATCAAGTGCGCCGGGGCTCCGCAGAAGATCGCCTACCTGGCCAGCGACTACTGGCGCAAACAGGGCGTGCTCTCCGACATCGACGTGCATCTGGTGGTGCCGACACCGCGATTGTTCGGCATCCCGGCGATCGCCGACACACTCGACACGATCGCCGCGGACTACGGCATCACCGTCCACACCAACGCCGAGGTGACCTCGATCGACGCGGCCGCGCACAAGGCGGGCGTCACCCACACCGGGGAGGGTGGGGCCCAGACGCTGCTGCCCTACGACGTCCTCCACACCGTCCCGCGGCAGTCGGCACCGGACTGGATCAAGTCCAGCCCGCTGTCGACCGGCGACGCAGGGGGGTACGTCGAGATCGACAAACACACGATGCAGCACGTTCGCCATCCCAACGTCTTCAGCCTCGGCGATGCCGGGTCGTCCCCGAACTCCAAGACCGGGGCCGCGATCCGCAAGCAGGCACCGGTGGTGGTCGACAACGTCGATGCGCTGCTGAACGGCCGTCCGCTGACCTCCTCCTACGACGGCTACGGGTCATGTCCGATCGTGACGTCCTCGCACGCGATGCTGCTGGCGGAATTCGACTACGACCTCAACCTCACCCCGTCGCTTCCGTTGCTCGACCCGACCAAGCCGCACCGCGGCTACTGGTACCTGAAGAAGTACGGGTTGCCGTTCATGTACTGGAACCTGATGTTGAAAGGACTGGCCTGAGATGGTCACCAAAAACCTGACCTACGATGACTTCGAGGCCGCTCACCCCCACGTCGAGGTGACGACGAGCGCGACGACGCAGAGCAGCACGACCACCGCGGTGACGCCGTAGGCGACGGTGCCTGCCGCGCGCAAGCGATACCGGCCCATCATCCGAGCATCGCGTGCGACGCCGATGATGACGACCATCAGGGGCAGGAGCAGAACGGCGTTGAGGACCTGGGTGGCGACGAGGATCGTCACCAGTGGCGCGCCGGGAATCATGACGATCAGCGCCCCCAGCACGGTGACGGCGCCGAAGGTGAGGTAGAACGTCTTCGCCTGTCGGAAGGGATCATTGAGTGCGGCCTCGACTCCGGCGTACTCGCACACCGAGTACGCGGTCGACAGCGGCAGGATGGCTGCGGCGAGGATGGCCGCGCCGACCAGGCCGGCCCCGAAGAGCGTCGATGCGAGGTCACCGGCGAGCGGTTGCAGCGCAAGGGCGGCGTCGGCGGCATCGGTGATGGAGCGTCCGTCGCGGTGCAGTGTGGCGGCACAGGCAACGACGACGAAGAAGCCGACGACGCCCGTCAGCAGTGCTCCGGTCACCACGTCGATGCGTTCGAAGCGCAGATCTTCGATGCGCAGCTTCTTGTCGACGGCGTAGGACTGGATGAACGACAGACCCCACGGGGCGAGTGTGGTTCCCACGGTGGCGGTGACGATCGCGACGGCTGCGCCGTCGACGGGCATCGTCGGAACGAGCAGCCCTCGGGTGGCCGCACCCCAGTCGGGATCGGCCAGGATGCCCGAGGCGATGTAGGCGAGGAACACCGTCGACAACACCAGCAGGAAGTGCTCGACCCGGTGAAAGCTGCCGCGCAGCACCAACACCGAGACGAGCAGGGCGGCGGCTGGGACGCTGACGTATCGGCTGACCCCGAACAGCTCGAAACCCGCGGCGATGCCGGCGAACTCGGCGCACGTCGTGCCGACGTTGGCGGTGACGAGCGCGACCAGGGCGGCGCCACCGATACGCACCCCGTAACGCTGGCGCACCAAGCCGATCAGTCCCTGACCGGTGACGATCCCCATGCGAGCCGCCAGGGTGTGGAACATGACCAGGGCGAGCGTCGAGAGCAGCAGGACCCACAGCAGCTGGTATCCGTAGTCGGCGCCGAGGACCGAGTACGTGGTGATGCCGGCGGGATCGTCGTCGGAGAGACCGGCGAGCAACCCGGGCCCGGTGACGGCGACCAGCGCACCGATCGCCCACCGCCTGCGCGTGGTGACCGCCACGCTCAGCGCACCCCGCGCCGGCGACGGGGCCAGACACCCGAGCGCAGCAGGTGCCGCCGCACCCTGGGCGCGCGGGACAGTACGCGTGCCCAGTGTCGGGAATGGTCGATCGGCATCGTGACGACGACGTCGGCGGCCTTGTCCGGGGTCAGGGCGCGCAGCATCCGTTCCGCATCGGCGGGGTCGCTCGCGCGGATGACGTCGGCGGCCACCGCGGCGTCCTTGGCGGCGAGCACATCGGCTGCCGGGCCCGTCGCCAGCCTCGCGACCAACGCCGCCAGGGCGCGGGCGTCCAACCGGTGGATCGCCGAACGCGGTGTCGCGAGTTGCACGGTGTGCCCGCGGTCCGACAGCAGGTGCAGATCGGTGAAGGCGATGGCATCACCACGGACGCCCTTGGCCACCCAGGCCAAGCCGAGGCGTCGCAGCACGGCGTCGAACCCGACCTCGACGCCGACGACCTCCAGGCGGCCATCGTGGCGACGGGTGAGGACGACGTCGGCCACCCGTGTGACCCGCTGCCCGGCGACGTCGACGACCTGGGCATCGAGGACGTCCCGCACCAGCAAGATCGCGTCTGCGGCCAGGGATTCGGCCGCCAGTGACGGCAGACGAGAAGCGTCCCCGGTCATGCGGACGTGGCGGGGGTGACCCAGGTCGACGGCCCCGCCGGGCACCAGAGCCGGCGCCCGGTGGGGGCGCGAGAGCACCACCGAGTCCACCACGGGCAGGCCTGCGTCGCCGCTGGGGCGGGCGACCACGTCGGCGATGCGTCCGACGACGCCGCCGTCCGCGCCCAGCACCCTTCGGCGCATCAGTGTGCTGAGGAGCAACACGTCAGCCACGCACCGTCGACGTCGGGATCATCGGAGGGCCTCCTCCCGCGGAATCGAGGGTGCCTCACCCCTCTGCGACGTCAGGGTACGACTGCGACGTCAGGGTACGACTCGTTGGCGTCCGGTCTCGCCCAATGACGCCTTCGTAGGGTGGACCCGGGAAGGAGCGCAGTCTCGTGGTGACGCTGGATCGGCTGGTCAACGTGCTCGGTGGGTACGGGGTGCGGTTGCGCGCGTGCACGGTGTCGCGCGAGGCCGAACTCAGCAGTGTGGTGCTGCCCGAGACCATCGCGGATCGCGGGGTGGTCACCGGCGACGTGCTGCTGGCCGTGGGCGCGCAGGACGTCGCCGAGGCGGTGCGGTGGGCGGTGGCGGCGGGGGCGTCGGCGGTCTTGGTGCGCGGCCGCGACGACGAGTTCGCGTTCCCCGACACCGACGCTGCGATCGCCGTGCTGACCGTGGATCCCGAGGTGTCCTGGAGCGAGCTGACCGCGGTGGTGTTCGGGCTGGTGCTGGAGGGGCGTGAGACCGAGTCCGGCCGGGGGCCCACCGACCTGTTCGCCCTGGCCGACAGCGTGGCCGCTGCGGTCGGTGCGGCGGTGACCATCGAGGACGGGCACTCGCAGGTACTGGCGTACTCGCGGCTGCAGCAGCACGCCGACGCGGCACGGGTGCAGACCATCATGGGCAGGCAGGCGCCCGAGGGCGTGCGTGCGCTGCTCGAGCGCCGCGGGGTGTTCGACCACCTGGCCCGCTCCGACGATCCGCTGTTCGTCGCCGGCGACGACGCGCACGGGCTGACGGGCCGGATGGTCGCGGCGGCGCGAGCGGGTCGTCGGCTCCTCGGGTCGGTGTGGGTGGCCACTCCGCAGCCGCTCTCCGGCGCGCGACTGGCGGCGCTCGCCGAGGCCGCGGGCACGGTCGCGGTGCACCTGTTGCGCTCCCGCGCCAGCGCCGATCTGGAACGTCAGGTCGAGTCGGATCTGGTGGCGCGCTTGGTCGAGGGCACTGCGGACGCGGTCACCGCGGCCAGCCGTCTGGGACTACCGCCCGACGGCCTGCGGGTCATCGCCGTGCACGCGCGCGCCGGCGCCGACCGCGACGCGGCGCTGCTGCTGCTGTTCGACCGGGCCACCTCGGGTTTCGGCTGGTCGCGTCCCGGTCGCAGCGCGCTCTTGGGCAACACGGTCTACACCGTGCTGCCCGCCGTCGAGCCGGTGGCCGCGCGCGGCTGGATCGACGCCCTGGGCTCGGCGTTGCCGGATCAGACCACGCTCGCCGCAGGCGTGAGCGGGCTCGCCGCCGCCGCCGAGGTGTCCCTGGCCCGCCTCGAAGCCGAGGAGTGCCTGGCCCTGCACGAGGCGCGCTCCTCGCGCGGTCGCCCACCGGCGTACGACGAGGACTGGCACGAGGTGCTGCTGCAGCGGCTGCGTACGGCCGCAGGCACCGCGCGCATCCCCACTCGCGGGCCGATGGCAGACCTGCGACGCCATGACCGGCTGCACGGCACCCAGTACGTGGCGACGCTGCGGGCGTGGCTGGAGGCTGCGGGGGACCAGTCCGTGGCGGCCTCCCGGCTCGGCGTCCACGCCAACACCGTGCGCTACCGGCTGCGGGGCATGGCCGGGATCACCGCTCTCGACCTCGACGATCCACGCGTGCGGGTCGCGACCATGATCGACCTCGCCGTGTTCGACGACGCCGACCCGCGGCTCGACTGACACCCGGCGACCTGTCGCCGAGCGACAACCGGGACCGCTCCGATTGTCGTCCGAGGACAACCGGGGTGTGGGCCGGGCTGGTCATGCTGGAGGCGTCCCCACAACCTCGGAGGTGCGCCATGACCGAACGATTCGACGGCGGCCCGCGATCGGTCATCGTCGTCGGTGCCGGCATCGTGGGTCTGTCCACTGCGTGGTTCCTGCAGGAGCGGGGCGTCGAGGTCACCGTCCTCGACCGCGCCGGTGCGGCCGCGGGCGCCTCGTGGGGCAACGCCGGCTGGGTGGCGCCGGCCCTGACCGTGCCGCTCAACGAACCGGGCGTGCTGCGCTACGGCCTGCGCTCGCTGCGCGACCCCAATGCGCCGCTGCACATTCCGTGGACGCTCGACGCCTCGTTGGCGTCGTTCCTGCTGCGCTTCGCGCTCAACTGCCGGCCGTCGTCGTGGCGGCGCGCCGTGTCCGCCAACCTGCCGCTCAACGACGAGTGCGTCGAGGCGTTCGACGTGCTCGTCGGCAACGGCGTCGACGCTCCCGTGACCGACGCGCCCGTCACCGCGCTGTTCCGCACCGCGCGCGACGCCGAGCACCTGCTCGACGAACTCCGCAGGATGCAGGACGCCGGCCAGGACATCGCGGTCACCACGCTGTCGGGAGACGCTCTGCGCGAACGGGTTCCGTTGGCCTCCCCGGTGCTGACCGCCGGCCTCGACATCGGTGGTCAGCGGTACCTGGACCCAGGGCGTTTCGTGCACGCCCTGGCCGCCGCGGTGCAACGGCGCGGCGGGGCACTGCTCGAGCACGAGGTCGTCGGGGTGCGTCCGTCCAACCGGGGCGGGGTGCAGGTGCTGTGCCGCGACGACCCGGCCCCGGCGGTCGCCGACGCCGCGGTGATCGCCACCGGCGCGTGGCTGCCCCGGCTCACCGCCCGCCGGCGCCTGCGAGTCCCGGTGCACGCCGGACGTGGTTACTCCTTCACGGTGCCCGTCGACCGACCCGTGCCCGGGCCGCTCTACCTCCCCGACATCCGCGTGGCGTGCACGCCGTACCGCGGCGCGCTGCGCGTCGCGGGAACCATGGAGTTCCGCGGGCCCGACGCGCCGCAGGTCCCGCGGCGCGTGCAGGCGATCGTCGACTCCACCGCACCACTGCTCGACGGCGTGCGGTGGCAGGAGCGCAGCGACGTCTGGGTGGGACCCCGACCGGTCACCCCCGACGGGCGCGCGCTGATCGGTTCCATCGACCCCAGCGTGTACGTCGCCGGCGGACATGGCATGTGGGGACTGGCCCATGGTCCGATCACCGGACGACTGCTGGCCGAGCAGATCACCACCGGCAAACAGCCCGCCGCCCTGCGGCCGTTCGACCCCACTCGCTGACCGCCACGCCATCGGGTGCGCCCGACCCCCGGGTCGGGCCCTGCGAGTCGTCAGGGGCGGAGACGTTCCCGCCCCTGACGACGACCCGACGACCCGGTGACCCGACGTGCCAATGACCCGACTGTCGAGAGGAACGACGATGACCAGTTCCACCAGTGTCTGGATTTCCGAACACGCTCACCAGCGCCTGAAGGACGAACTACGCGAACTGCGGACACTGTTGGAACGCAACGCTGCCGTCACCGTCGACGACGCCGGGGACGGGGAGAACCTCAAGGCGATCCAACGCGCGCGCCAGGCGCGGGTTCAGCACATCCACGACCTGCTGGTGCACGCCGTGGTGGGGGAGGACCCGCCCGACGACGGCGTCGCCGAACCCGGCATGGTGCTCACCGTGCGCTACGAGGACACCGAAAACACCGGAAACGCCGGGGACACCGAGACGTTCCTGATGGGAGTGCTCGGCACGGAATTCGGCGATCTCGACATCTACTCCGTGCAGTCGCCGCTGGGACGGGCGCTGCTCGGTGCCCGCGTCGGCCAGCAGCGCACGTACCGCGCGCCCACCGGTGCTGCCGTCACCGTCACCCTGCTCGGCGCGGTTCCCTACGGCCTGCATCACCGACAACCCGCCACCTGACGCGCGAACCCCGCGGCGGCGACGCTCCCTCAGGCCAGCCACCCCTGATAGGAGTCCCACGCCGCACGAGCCGGCGGGGCGTCGTCGCGCAGCACCGTCGCCTGGATGAAGCCGTAGGGCCGGTCGTCGGCGTTGAACACCTCACCGGGGTTTTCCAGCCCGAACCGCGACAGGTCGTAGAGGAAGTGATGCTTGTTCGGGGCGGCGAGGCGCACCTCGGTGATCTCCGGGACGGCTTCCAGCACGGCCTTGCCCATGTGAAACAGCGTCTGCTGCAGGGCCAGTGACCGAAGCTCGGCGAACTGCTTCACCATCTCCGCCTTCGCGGTGGCGTACGCGGCATCCCAGTCCACCTCGGTGGTGGTGAACCGCCACTGGGCCGTCAGCGACGTCGCCATCACGCGGTCGTGGGTCGGCTCGAGCACCGTGTACGGGTCTTCGAGGAACCCGAAGAACTCCGAACCCGTCGACTTCAGGATCACCAGGTCCTTCAGCCCGCCGACGACGTACTCGCCCGTCTCGTCGACCGTCACCGCTGCGGTGCGCACCTCCTGGCCCTTGCGCACGAAGGTGTGATCGTGCTCGACGCCGTCGACGACCGCACGCTCCCAGGCGTATTCGTCGATCTCGATGCGTGCGCCCACCACGGGTGCCACGTCACCCACGAAGTGCCGCGCCAGCGCCAGCCCGTACTCCTCGATGCACCGTAGCCCCTGCTCCTTCGCATAGGCGTAGGCGGTCTGCTTCTGCGAGTCGGTGGGCAGTACGTCGGCCTGATTGCCCTCGAGGTGTGCGGCACTGAAATCGCCACGCAGACAGGTGGATACGTTGATGTCGCGAATCTCGTGCCGCGGGGTGTCGCGGTGGATCCGCACCACGCGGTTCTCGGCCTTGCCGTACTGGTTGCCGCCCAGGATGATGCCCGACACGTGTCAGCTCCCTCTGTAGGTGGAGTAGGCGTACGGGGACAGCAGCAGGGGCACGTGATGGTGGCCTGCCGGGTCGGTGATCTCGAAGGCGATCACCACCTCGGGGTAGAAGCCGGTGACGCCGCTCGCGGCGAAATGAGCTGCGGTGTCGAAGCGCAACCGGTACACCCCCGCGGGGAGGTCGGCGGCCAGGGAACCGACGCGGCCGTCGTCGTCGGTGAGCGCGTCGGCCAGCACCGCACCGGCGGCGTCGGTCACCGTGACGGCCACGCCGACGGCCGGGCGGCCCGTCGTGGCGTCGAGGACGTGGGTCGAGAGGCTCACGTGTTCGACCCTGCCACAGGCTCGCCCAGGAGCCGCTGCAAACGCAGGCGGTTGATCTTGCCGAGTTCGCTGCGCATCACCCGGCGCTCGGTCTGGGGGTCGTTGCGCAGCCGGTCCTCGAGGATGGCCAGCAGCTCCTCGGCGGAGCGGCCGTGGGCGCACACCAGGTACACGTAGCCGAAGGTCGCGTCGTACTCCCGGTTGCGCGCCGCCAGCCGCGCCTTCACCTCGTCGTCGGCCGTCGCCACCCGCGCCTGTTCGCGCGCCGACGATGGGTCGTCCACCGCGGCGCCGATGCGCGGGTGCCCGTCGAGGGCGGCGTCGATCTCCGCGTCGGGCAGTTCGGCGAGCACGCGGTCGGCGCGGTCCAGCAGTGCGTCGACGGACCCGAACGGCGCTCCGGAGAGGACGCGGCGGGCCCAGATGGTCGAACTGCAGACACCGAACAGCCGATGCATCTGCTGTCGTTCCGACAACGCGTTGAAGCCGTCCAATCCCAGGGCTGCAGCGGGCATCTAGCGCAGCTCGTCGAGTCGCGAGAACCGGGCGGCGGCGATCGGGTTGGCGTCTGCCACCAGGTCGCTGAAGCGGTAGTTGGCGATCTTGGCGATCTCGATCAACGCGAACGCCCGCTCGGTGGCCGGCGAGTTGTCCATCCGCGACCACCCGTTCTTCAGCACGTACTCGAAACGTTCGGTCTCCTTGGCGCAGATGATGAGCGGGAAGCCGAAGTGCTCACGGTACGCGGTGGCGAGGTCGACGACGTCCTCGTGGTCGTCGGCGTCGAGGTTGGACAGTGCCACGTGGTCGACGGCCAGCGCGTGGCCCGTCTCGTCCTCGGCGCCCAGGTCGGGGAAGGCGCGCAGCAGTTCGTCCTGCTGCTCGGAGGAGCCGGTGAGCACGGCATCCTGGAACGCCTCCCGCAGGGCGGTGGTGTCGGCGAAGGGACGCGCGGTGAACGCCCGTTCGACGGCCCACGGGACGTCTTGTACGACGTGCCCGAACACCTCGGTGAAACGCTGCTGGCTCATGGCGTTGACTTCGTCGAGCGTGATGGATCCGCCACCTGCCACCCGCGGTCCCCGCGACCCGGTGTGGAAGAACACGACGTTCAACACGATCGCGCTGACCGCGCCGATGCTGATGCCGCTGCCGAAGATCAGGTCCAGTCCGGTGGGCATGCCCTTGGCGAGGTCGGGATGGGCCGTCACCCACAGGGCCAGCGCGAGGCTGGTGGTGACGATGATGAGGTTGCGGTGGTCGGTGAAGTCGACCTTGCCGAGCGTCTGGATGCCGACGACGGCGACGGTGGCGAACAGGGTCAGCGCGGCACCGCCGAGCACCGGGTTGGGGATCGAGGCGACGACGGCGGCGACCTTCGGCAGGAACCCGAGCAGGATCATGATGACCCCGGCAGCGGCCACCACCCAGCGGCTTTTGACCCCGGTGAGCCGCACCAGCCCGACGTTCTCGGAGAACGCGGTGTAGGGGAAGGAGTTGAAGATGCCGCCGATCGTGGTCGCCACCCCGTCGGCGCGCAGCACGTTGCCGATGTCGGAGGGGGTGACGCGCTTGCCGACGATCTCGCCGGTGGCGATGGTGCTGCCCGTCGACTCGACCGCGGTGATGAGCAGCACGAGGATCATCGTCAGGCAGGCGACCGCGTCGAACTTCGGCATGCCGAACAGGAAGGGTGCGGTGAAGCCGAACGCCGCCGCCTCACCGACCCGGTCGAAGGTCATGTCGCCCAACGCGAATGCCACCGCGCAGCCCGCCACCAAGCCCAGCAGCACGGCGATGGTCGCCAGGAATCCGCGGAACAGGCGCTGGATGGCGACGATGACCACGATGGTGCCCAGGGCGTAGAGGAACCAGCGGATGTTGGTCGGGTCTTCCTCGTGCGTGTGGGGGTTGGTCACGGCGTCCATGGCGCCGACGGGCACCAGACACGAGCCGATGATCGTGATGAGAGTGCCGGTGACGACGGGAGGGAAGAACACGAGCAGCTTGATGAAGATGGGCGCGACGAGGAACGTGAAGACACCTGCGACGATGACCGCTCCGTAGACGTAGAGCATGCTGGCCGCGCCGCCGCCGCGGGCCAGCCCGATCGCGATGATGGGCGAGACCCCCGCGAACGTGACGCCCTGCAGCAGCGGCAGTCGCACGCCGATCTTCCACACGCCGACGGCCTGCAGGATCGAGGCGATGCCGCAGGTGAAGAGGTCGGCGGTGATGAGCTTGACGAGTTCTGCCTGCGACAGTCCGACGGCGCCGGCGATGATGATCGGCACCAGCACGGCCCCGGCGTAGAACGCGACCACGTGCTGAAAGCCGTAGGTCGCGAGCTGGGGGGCGGGCAGCATCTCGTCGACCGGGTGCACCCGCGTGTTCGAGGTGGTGCGCGCTGGCACCGGCACTGGCGCTGACATGGATCAAGAATCAGTCAGCCGCGTGCCGTTCGCATGTCGCGGGCGAGGTGTTAACGCGCCCGTCACGAAGCCGGTCGCGTGCTCACGTCACGGATGTCCGGGACGTGCCCGTCGATGGTGACGCAGTCCTTGCCGCTCCGTTTGGCGTGATACATCAACACGTCGGCACGGTGCAGCAGCGCTTCCGGGCTGCATTGGTCCCGTGCCACCACGATGCCCACGCTGACCGACAGCCGGTCGTACCGGTGCCCGGCGCCCAGCGTGACGGGTCGGCGCAGCTCCGACCGCAGCCGCTCGGCGAGTTCGTGGAGCCGGCCGACGTCACCGACCCCGGGGCAGAGGATGGCGAACTCGTCCCCACCGAGGCGGGCCGCCGTATCGGCCGCGGTGATCGCGGCCGTGATCCGGGCCGAGACGTCCGCGAGCACCCTGTCACCCTCGGCGTGCCCCCAGGTGTCGTTGATCGCCTTGAAGCCGTCGAGATCCAAGACGATGAGCCCGGCGCCGGTTCCGCGGGCGGATTCGGACAGTGCGCTCTCGAGCCGCGACGTGAACAGGGTGCGATTGGCAAGCCCGGTGAGAGGGTCGTGGGATGCCAGATGGTCCGCGCGGTCGCGGGCGGCTTCGAGTTGGGCGATCAGCCGGGCGCGGGAATCGCGATACAGCGCCAGGGTGAGCACGAGCAACGTCAGGCTGGCGACCATCGCCTGCGCCAGCATTGCGCGGACCTCCACGTCCGCCATGACGAAGTCGCCCCGATTCGACAGGGTGGCGTAGATGATCCACACGCCCGCCACCGCGAGGAACAGGGTGCTGACGGTGGTGCTGTAACGCAGGGCGACCCACATCGCCGGAACGAGGGTGAGGAACGCCGTCGGCAGACCCTGGTTCTCCCAGAACGTCCAGTAGAAGACCCCGCAGACGCCCGCGAAGACCAGCAACGCCTCGGCCACGGGGGCGGCGCCGAGGCGCGGACGCCGGGGGCGCACGTCGCGCAGGGTGAGCCAGATCGAGACGCCCAGCAGTGCCGTCGCGCCGTTGCGAACGGCGAAGAGCGCGAACGTCTCCCACGGCCGGGACTCGGTGGTGAGCACGAAGTACGCCGCCGCGAGGACGGCGGCGCCGCAGGTGCCCGCCGTGACGGCCGCGACCAGCTTGGCGAAGTCGGTGGGATCACGCAGGGCGACGTCGTCTCGACCGAGGAACAGCAGTTCCACGGTGACGACCGACAGCACGACGTTGACCACCGAGAACCAGGCGCTCAGCGGCAGCGAGGCGCCCGTCGCGAGGTTCGTCGCCAGCGCGACGACGGCCAGCAGTCCGACGTGGACCGCGCGGCGGCGCAGCGTGCAGCGCTTCGTCGAGAGCAGCCAGATGACCCCGACCGCCGCCGCCGGCCAGACCAGGGAGACCTCTCCACCGGCCAGTCGACTGGCGCGACCGCCCGCGACGGCGATCGCGTAGGCCACGGGGAACGCCACCATGCTCATCGCCGAGCACCGAGAAAGGACCACCGCGCATCCCTTCATCAGGTGGGTCCCTCATAGGATGCCGCCACGGTGGGCCGTGCGTCGTGGAATCGGTCGGGCCACGACGCGCGTGTTCAGGTGCCGCTGCAATCCAGGGTGACGTCGATCGTCTTGTCCAGCGTGATCGTCACCTCGTGCTTGTCGCCGCGCGAGCCTGGTCCCCCCGGGGTGGTGCCCCCGGAGTTCATGGACGTCACCGTCATCGGGTTGTGCACCTCGACCACGTTGCAGTCCATGATGGGGCGGTCACCGGATCGATCGACGGTGACGGAGTAGCCGGCGGCCTGCAGACCCGCGATGGTGCGCACCGACGTGGTGTCCGGGAGCCAGTGGATCTTGCCCTGATCGTCGGCCATGCAGCGGAGGGCCGCGTCGCCGGTCGGATTCGCGGTGTCGCCGATCTGGGCGGCGGCGCAGTCGGCGCCCGCCGTCGGAACGTCGGCCGCGGACGGCGGGCTCAACGCCAGCAGCAGCACGGTGGCGATGGCCGCCGACGGCGCCAACGACGTCGTCGCGAAAGACGGTGTCGCCAAAGACGTTGTCGCCAAAGATGTTGTGGAGGAATATCTTTCGACACGTGCCATGTCCACTCCCCGGGGCTCGATAAGGACGTAGGCGGTCAGGCTAGGTGGCGGGGACGAGACCCGTCAGGGTCCAACGGCGGACGTCGGCGCGCCGAAGGTCACCGCGACGCCCGGCCGCGACCGGCGCCGGGGCGCAGCCGTCGCGGCCTCGCCGTGCCGGGACCTTGGCCCCTATCCGCTCGCGGCCGCTCGGCGGCACGTTGGTCTGATGACGAGGAGAGGGGCGAGGGATCATGAATCGTGAGGCATGCACGTTCTTCAGCGGCGCGTTCGCCGCGCTGGCGTACGCCCATGCCGCCTATGCGGTGGCGACGTCGCGCGGGATCATCAGTGAGCCGGTGTTCATGGGTAGGCGCTGGGGTGTGGGCTACATGTGGTCCGAGGCGGCCGTGTACGCCGCCGTGAGTGGGGCGCTCGGTTACGCCGGATGGCTGGCCGGCCGTGCACGCCGGGACGACTCGCCGACCCACGAGCTCCCGCCGGAGAGCGTGCCGACGGCCGTGCCCGCTGCCAGCCGGGCCCCGTCGATCTAGGCGCCCGGGGGCGGGGGACCGTCCACGTCGACGGCGCACGGGTGCGGTACGTGCGTTCACCCGGTTCCTCGCGGTCGCTCGACGGCGGTAGCTAGGCCCCCGAGGGGCTTTGGCCCCTTGACCGACCGGGCCGGGGGTCGTCGGCATCTGGTGGCGGCGGCGTTCAGGGCGAGGCCGCCCGCGGCGGGTGATGCTCGGGTGCCCACGGGTCGTCGATCGTGGGTCCGGTGCTCGCGTCTCCGGGTGGGTCGGCGGGTGCGACGGCGGTTGCCTCGCCGGTGGCCCTGGTCTCGGCGGGTGGCGATTCGCCTGCCGCGCAGCCGCTTTCCCCGCCGCCCGGTGGTGAATGGAGTCGTTCGGGGTGGTGGTAGGTGTTGATCCGGGTCTGTCCGCGGTCCAGCAGTGGGGGCGGTAGCCATTCGACGTGGTGGTGGGCGTTGATGCGGGTGGTCCAGCCGCCGGTCGTGCCGACGAGGCGGTTGTCCGCACCGCACGCCAGGGCGTTGTCGTTGACGTTGGTGTTGCCACCGGCGGCGAAGTCCTTCTTCGCGTGGTGGACTTGGCAGCCGTAGGCGGGCACGGTGCAGCCGGGTTTGGTGCAGCCGCCGTCGCGGGTGATCAGGGCGAGGCGTTGCACGACGGTGGCGGTGCGGCGGGTTTGGAAGAGGTCGAGGACCTTGCCGGTGGCGTCGTCGAACAGGGTCAGGAACCCGGTGGTGGTGGATTGGGCGGCGAGCTGCAGGATGTCGCGGCGGGTGAGCACGGTGCCGCCGCCGGTGACGCCGACTCCGGCGCGGGACTCGAGGTCGGCGAGGGTGGTGCGGATCAGGATGGCGGTGGGGACGCCGTTGAGGTGGCCCAGTTCGCCCTTGGCCAGGGCCGTGCGGTGGAGGAACGCCAGCGCGTCGTGGCGGCGTTGGGCCAGGGTGCGGTCATCACCATCGATCTGCGCCTGTGACGGCGTGCCGGAGGTGCACGGGTGCGCGTCGGCAGGGTTGCACATCCCGGGGGTCGCGAACTTGGCCAACAGGACTTCCAGTGCCGCCCACGCGGGTGCGGTCATGACCACGGTCATCGCGACGGTGCCGTCGGGGCCTTGCTTGCCCACGGTCATGCCGCGGCGGCGCACCCCATCGTCATGGGTGGGTTCGGGCCCGTCTTGGTCGAGCAGGTAGAGCGTGCGCTTGAGGTCAGCGGCGAACTGATGCGGCGCCATCACCATCGCGGCCCGCGCCCAGGCGACCTCCAACTCCTGCCGTCGTTTCGGGTCGACGTGGTCGGGGATCTTCGCGACGGCCTTGCGGATCACCGCGACGTGGTCGCCGTTGATGAGCCCGTGCGCCTCGGCAATCGCGGTCGCGGGCAGATTCGGTGGCATCGACTGGCCGGTCAGGGATCGCCGGGGTCCGAGGTCGGCGGCGACGGCGACGCGACGTTTGGCTTCCCTGGGGTGCAGATTCAGCCGCACCTGGAGCGCGTTGGCGAGGTTCTTGGCGCCTAACTGCGACGGCGGGGTGTCGGCGTCGAGGGAGGTGACCAGCCGGTGCTCGAGTGCGGGTAGGCGGCAGCGGTGGGTTTCCAGGTCTGCCAGTAGTGCCACCCGTTCGGCGGCGTCCAGTGATTCGAGGTCACACGCGGCGAGCGCGTCGACGGCGGCACGCAACGCCGCCACCGCCTCTGCCACCGCCCCCGTCTGCATGATTCGAACATACATGCGACTACTGACATCTTGGGTCCGCGATCCACAGCCCCGACGTGGTGTGGCCGATGGGACGAATGAGTCCGGACCGTTTGTTGCCGAGCGGGATTGGCCGACCCGGCGGAGACCCTTCGGCAGACCGCGCAGGGGTGGTTCGGCGCAGCAGAGCCGCCACCGTCACGTGAACAGAGCCTGTCCCAGGTAGTGCCCCGTCTCGGGAGCAGGCGGTATGGCGAAGATGGCCGAGCCGACGTGGCGGACGTACTCGTTGAGCAGATCGTGTGCCCCGATCCGATTCTGGATCGTGGTGAAGTGTCGCGGATCGTTCTGATAGGAGACGAACAGCAGCCCCGCATCGAGTTCGCCGGTGGGGTCCAGGCCGTCGGTGTAGTTGTAGGAGCGGCGGCGAATCATGATGCCGCCGTTGTTCTCCCGTGCGGCCAGTGCGACGTGGGAGACCGGGTCGATCACGGGATCGCCTGCCGACGTGCGTGCGCCGAAGTCCGGGTTGTCGAACTCGTCGGAACCGGTGAGCGGCGCGCCGGTCTCCTTGTGCCTGCCGAAGATCCGTTGCTGGTTGCCCACTCGGTCGGTGTCCCAGGACTCCAGCAGCATCCGGATCTTGCGGACCACCTGGTAGGTTCCGCCCTCCAGCCACGGTTGGTCGCCACCCTGGATCCACACGAACTCGCGGTACTCGTCGTCGGTGGCGACGTTGCGGGTTCCGTCCTTGAAGCCGAGCAGGTTTCGCGGCGTCTGTTGTCCCGGTCCGGCCGAGGCCCTGCCGAATCCCAGCACCGCCCAGAAGGGGTAGACGGTGCCGCGCCCCAGCCGGGCGAGGTTTCGGACGGCGTGGTAGCACACCTGCGGGTCCTCGGCGCACGCCTGCACGCTGAGATCCCCTCCGGTCAGGCGGGGGTCCAGGTCGTCGCCGTTGAGCGTCGGCAGGGCGCCGAACAGTGCGGGCTTGCGCGCCGCCAGCCCGAATCGATCACCGAAGACGCTGGGACCCAGGCCCACGGTGACGGTCAGCGACGCCGGGCTCAACCCGACCGCCTCGCCGGTGTCGCCGGGTGGCTGCACGTCGACGCTGGGCTGCACCGCACCCACCGGTCTGCCCTGCTGTAGCGACGCGATGCCCGCCGACCAGCGGGCCAAGAGGCTTCGCAGCGCCGATCGGTCGGCGGTGTCGGCGAATCGGAACGTCATGAACACGCAGTGCCGTTGCGGCTCGGTGTCGATGCCGCCCTGGTGGGCCTGGTCGTAGAACGGATACGCCCGGGAGAGGTCCACGGTGTCGGACCCCGCGGGGTGGTCGGCGGCCAGGGCCCAGCCGGTGGCGCCGCCTGCGGCGGCTCCCAGGGCCACTCCGCCGAGGCCGGCCCACAGCGCGCCCGACAGCACGCCGCGGCGGGACACCGCCGCGGGGTGGTCGGTGGGGGCGGCGGGTGAGGGATGCTCGCTCATCAGCTCGCCGCAACCACCTTCTGGGCCACGGTGGACAGGCTTTGATGCAGGGGTTGGATCACCGCGGTGAGTTTCGGTGCGTCCGTGGCGCGCAGCTGCGGTGTCCACACCACGAAGCCGCCCGGGCCGGCAGGGTCGCGATAGCCGTCCAGGGTGGTCGACACCGTCTGGAACCGTTGGTCGAGCTGCGCCACCAGGTTCGCGTCGATCTGCTGCAGGCCCGGTCGCAGCGAGGCATAGGCCTGTCGTGCCCCTTCCACGTTCCCCGCGAAGTCCACCAGGTCGAGGTGGCTGAACGCCTCCTCCTCGCCGGTGATCTTCGTGTTCTGCACCTCTTCGATCAGGTCGGCGGCGCCGTTGGCCAGGTCCTCGGGCTGGTACTGCAGGGGGGTGACGATGCCAACCAGCTTGTCGACGTTGCCCACCAGCTCGGTGCTGAGCGCCTTGGTCGTCGGCGTGATGGCGTTGCCCTGCCACAGATCTCGCTCGATGGCGTGAAAGCCCTTCCAGCCCACCTTGGCGTCGACGGGGGTCGACTCCCGCATGTCGATCAGGTAGTCGAGGTTGCCGGCGTTGTCGTCCACCGCGAAGCCCGGGAGCACGAACCCGTCGACGTTCGCTTCGGAGCGCTCGTAGAAGGGCCGCGCCCTGGCGTATTCGACGCGGGCCTGCGCGAGGTTGCCCGCCTGGACGGCGGCGTCGAGCGCCTTGACGCCGGCGTCGAGTTGGTGGACCTGATCCGTCACGTACGTCGCGTAGCCCTTGGTGCCGTCGGCCAGCACGGTCTGCACGGTGCCCGACGGTGCGGCCGGTGCCCGTCCCGTCACCTCGAGGTCGACGTATTCCCGGTCGGCGCCGGGGCAATACACCTGGTACGTGCCGCCGTCCAGGCTCACGGTGAACGACACCGGGTCCAATCCGGGTGCCAGGTTCTCCTTCTCGCCGACGATGCGCTGGTCCTTGATCAGTTCCACTTCGGTGATACCCGGTGCGCTGGCGTTGTCCACCGTGAAGGTCACCGGACCGGCCGCAGCGGTGGGGTGATCCAGCGCGCAGGTGTCCTTGCCGCCGTCGTTGGCCAGGGTGACCGTGACGGCCTGGGGGGCCGCCCCGGATGGCGTTGGGCCCGAGGCGGAATCGGTGTGACCGCTGCAGCCGCTCAACGTCAGCGCGGCCGCGACGGCCACTGCGGGCACCGCGAGCCACGGGTCACGGGCGGGCGACGCCGTCCGGTTGCGGGGGTGGGGCGAGGTTGCCTGCGGCGTCATCGGTGCCGTGCCTTTCGTCGGGGGTCGAAGGGGAGGTGCGAGGCGGGCGCAGGGCGGTGGCCGCGGCGCCGACGGCGGCGACGGCCAGCAGGATCGGCGCCCAGAGGCGCAGGAGTGCATCCGCGGGTGCGGTGACGTCGCGATGGGCGAGCGCGGCCGCCACCGCGTCGTCCTCGGGTGCAGGGGTGGCCCAGTCTCCCGGGAGCGCGCCGAGGCTCACGGTCCGGTTACCGGTCAGCCCGCCGCCGCTCAGCACCGCGATCCGGTTGCCGTCGGAGCGTGCGCTGATGAGCGAATCACCATGGGTGACGGCCTGATACGTGCGGGATCCGCTCCAGCTGGCCTGGAACGGCCCGGGTGCCCGGTTGGCGCCCAGACCCACCGGGAGCCGGCCACCGGTCAGGCGGGCCAGGTCGGCGAGCGTGGCCGACGGGGCGTTCACGCCGGGGTCGGCGGGCACGCGGGCCTGCCACAGCTGGGTCGCCACCCCGTCGGTCGAGCCGGTGCCGGCTGGGGTCAGCGCGACGGGCTCGGCGTCGCCGACCCGAAGGGTGGCGCCGTCGGCGACCCGCACGGTGACCGACGTGGTGCCGCCGCCGGTCAGCGCGACCGCTCGGGTGGCGCCCGGTGCGGGTCGCGGGCCGGGTGTCAGGAGTGCCAGCGCGCCTGCGGCGACGGCCAGACCGATCGCCGCGCTCAGCAGGACGCGCCGACGGGTCCGCGCGCAGCGCCTCGACGTGGCCGGCCACAGGAACACCGCCAGCACCGGTACGGCGTAGAGCGCCCAGCCGATCACCTCGATCTGGCGCGGATCGACGGGGATGCCGAACATTCCCGTGGCCACGGCGCCGAGCACCGAACGGGCGGACAGCCAGGACGTGAGGTCGGCGACGCGGTCCTGTCCGACGGTGAGCCAGCCGGCCTCGTGGGCGGTCCGGAGCGTGTTCAACACCAGGCCGGCGGCCACGAAGACCAGGAACACGCCGGTGACGCGGAAAAACCGCGCCAGGTTCAGCTTGATGCCGCCGAGGTAGATGCCGACGCCGATGCCGACCGCCACCGCGATCCCGGAGAGCCCGCCGAGGAGGGCGGCCCATCGGCTGCCGTGGGTCGCCTGCGCTGCGGCCAGCAGGAAGACTGCGGTCTCGAAGCCCTCCTTGAGCACCGCGAGGAACGCCATGCCTGCCAGGGCGAGGGAACTGCCCGTGCCGATGGCGCGCGCCGCGTGGTCTTCCAGTTCGCCCTTCATGGCGACGGCGTGGCGGTTCATCCAGATGATCATCGTGGTGACGAACACCACGGCGGCAGCGCCGATCACCGTCTCCAGCATCTCCTGCTGGCGTTGGGGCAGCGACGTCGACAGCAGGTCGAGACCGACGCCCACGGCGATGCTCAGCGTCACGGCAACCGCGACACCTGCCATCATCGGGCGCACCGAGGCCCCGTTGCGCCGCAGGAACGCACCGACGATCCCGACGATGAGGGTCGCTTCCAGGCCCTCCCGCAGTCCGATCAGGAACGTGCCCACGAACATGCCGTTCAGCCCCGTACCCTCTCGCCATTGCGTCCCATCGAGGAACGACTAGTAAGCAGGTTAGGCTTACCGCATGCCGAAAGGCCATGGCACGGCGCGGGATTCAGCACATTGCCAGGTTGCTGACAGCATCTTCCCGCCATCGGGAGGCCGGGCCCGTGCGGCGCGGGTGCCCTTGGTCGGGCCCGTCAGGCCCGGCGGGCCCGCGGTTTCGGCTGCGACGCGCGGGCGCCCAGGGCGATGCGGACCACCGCCAGGGCGTCGGGATCGGTGGCGACGTACACCTGTCGCTTGCCGTGCCGGGACGCGCGCACCAGCCCCGCCAGCTTCAGTTTGGCCAGGTGATGGCTCACGGTGGCGACCGATTGTCCGGTGATGTCGGCGAGGGTGCCCACGTCGCGTTCCCCGCCGTCGAGGAGCCACAGGATGTGCAGCCGTACCGTCGCCGACAGCAGGCCGAACAGGGCGGCGATGTCCTGTAGGTCGGCGGGGGAGGGGGCATCGTGCGGTTCTGCGGTGAACTCTGGCACGCAGTGGCATCCTTTCCGTGGCTCTCGGTGTGGCGGCGACTCTCGGTGTGGCGTCCAGGCTGTCCCATTCGGCACACTTGCGCAACCGTTTGACTGTTTGGCGGTTCTGGGGTCTACTGGGTGCGCGCCCGACGCCGGTCGGGGGCGTGCCGATGGGAGGTGAACCCGCATGATCGAAGGAAGTAGTCGCTGCCTCCGCCGATCAGTGCCAGGCCACCGTTTCCCGATGGGATCGATTTAGTCGCAGCGGTTTTCGGTGGGGGCCGTCGGATGGACTCGAGTTCGACGAACGATCACCTCACGCGAAGGACCGATGATGACCTTTCCCACGGCGCGTCCGTCGACGCGGCGCCCGCTGCAGGCAGGCGCGGACTACGCGCTTGCAGATCTGGGCAGTGCGTCGGTGTTCGCCGTGTTCCAGCGCGTGGCCGGTTCGCCGCGTGGGCTGACCGAACGACAAGCAGAAGCTCGGCTGCGCGAGGTCGGTGACAACGACGCGCTGTCGATCACGGTGCGCGGGCCCAACCCGATCGATGCGGTGCGCAGCCCGTTCGTCGCCTTGCTTGCCGTCGTGGGCGTGGTGTTCCTGGTGCTGGGCGAGTGGCACGGCGCGGCGACCGTGGCGCTGATGGTGGTCCTCGCCGTGGGCCTGCGCATCTGGCAGCAGACCCGCTCGACGCGGGCCGGTCTGGCCCTCGAAGACCTCGTGCTCACCACCACGACCGTCCGTAGGCGCGCCACACCGGAGGCGGAGCCGATCGCGCGCGACGTGCCCTCGCGCGACCTGGTCCCCGGCGACGTCGTCGTGGTCGGCGCGGGCGACGTGGTGGCCGCCGACCTCCGCCTGCTCTCGACCACCGACCTCGTCGTCGATCAGGCGGTGCTCAGCGGGGAAGTGTTGCCGGTGCCCAAGAGCGTCCCGCGGCAGGCGCCGGCGCCGGGACGGACCGGACCCGCTGCCGTCGTGGACCACTCGGCGCTGTGCTTTGCGGGGACCGCCGTGGTCTCGGGCACCGCGACCGGGGTCGTGATCGCGACCGGTGACCGGACCTACGGGGCGTCGCTCGCGCGCGCCGCCGGTGCGGCGCGGCCGGAGTCCAGCGTGGACGTCGGCGTGCGCGCCGTCGGGTGGACCTTGGTGCGGTGCACGATGGTGCTGGCGCCGTTGGTGTTCGTGGTGAGCGGGCTGGTCGGTGACGAGTGGGCCCGGGCCGGGTCGTTCGCCCTCGCCGTCGTGGTGGGTCTGACCCCGGAGATGCTGCCGGTGATCGTCACCGCGAACCTGGCGCGCGGCGCGGCGCGGCTGGCGGGCGACCGCGTGCTGGTCCGGCGGCTGGACGCGATCCAGGATCTCGGTGCGGTGGACGTGCTGTGCGTGGACAAGACCGGCACCCTGACCGAGAACCGCGTGGTGCACGCGCACAGCGTCGACGTCACCGGGCGACCCGACGACGTGGTCGCCGAATTCGCCTATCTGGCAGCGCACTTCTCCGACGAACCGGGCACGCCGCTGGACGAGGCGATGGCCGAGGTGGCGGGCGGGGACGCGGCGCTGGACGTGCTGGCGCGAGCGGCGTACGCGAAGGTCGGCGAGATCGCGTTCGAGCCTGCGCGCGGTGTCGGCACCGTCGTGGTGTCCCGGCGGCACGACGAGCACGTGCTGATCTGCCGGGGTGACGCCGATCGCATGCTGGCCCTGTGCGACCGGGTGCGGGTTGGCGGGCGGGTCACGGAGTTGGACGACGAACTGCGGCTCCGGGCAGCCGGCATGGTCGACGCCGTCCGCAGGCAGGGTCGTCGGGTGGTCGCCGTCGCGGTGGACTACCTCCCCGCGCGGTGGGAGCCGTACGGTTCGCGGGACGAGAAGCGGTTGATCCTGGCCGGTTTCGCGAGCTTCGAGGATCCAGTCCGCGACAGCGCCGCGCCCGCGGTGGCGAGCCTGGCCGCCCATGGCGTGGCGGTCAAGATGCTCACCGGCGACGGTCCGGTGGTCGCGCGGCAGGTGGCCGCGCAGGTCGGGCTCGACGCCGCCACGGTGGTCGTCGGCGCCGACGTAGATGCCGCCACCGACGACGACCTGCGTGCGATGGCGGCGCACAGCGACGTCTTCGCCGAACTGGCCCCATCACACAAGACGCGAATCCTGGCGGCGCTGCGAGCGGGCGGACACACGGTGGGCTTCCTGGGCGACGGGGTGAACGACGTTGCCGCACTGCGCTTGGCCGACGCCGGCATCGCATCCGACACCGCAACCGACGCAGCGCGGTACGCCGCCGACCTGGTGCTGCTCGACGAGGATCTGGCGGTGTTGGCACGCGGTGTCGTGGAGGGCCGTCGCACGCTGGCCAACACCATGAAGTACGTCAAGATCACTGCGAGTTCGAACTTCGGGAACGTGCTGTCGGTGGTGGCGGCGAGCGTGTTGCTGCCGTTCCTGCCGATCCTGCCGATCCAGTTGATGGTGCAGAACGTGCTCTACGACACGGCGCAGGTGGCCACGGCGTGGGATCGCGTCGACGACCACGCCGTGACGCGCCCGCGGCGCTGGCAGTCCGGGGGATTGGTGAGCTTCATGGTCGTCTTCGGTTCGCTCAGTTCGCTGTTCGACCTCGCGACCTTCGCCGCGCTGTGGTGGGGCTTCGGCGGCCCAGCTGCACCGGCGACATTCCAGACGGAGTGGTTCGTCGAGGGGCTGTGCAGTCAGCTGCTCGTCGTGCTGGTCCTGCGGACCTCGCTGCCGCCGTGGCGGGATCGCGGGCCTGCGCGGCCGGTGTGGCTGGCCGCGGCCACGGTCGCCGCGGCCGGGGTGCTCCTGGCGTGGAGTCCGCTGGCCGGCCCGCTGCACCTCGTGCCGCTACCGGCGGCGCCGCTGGCGGCGCTGATCGGGATCACCGTGACTTACGCCGTTGCGGCACAACTGGTCAAGCAGCACTACGTGCGCCGCCATCCGAGCTGGCTCTAGCCGCGGGCCCACGCCCGCGCACCACCAACCCTCCGACCTCCGTGAAAGCCGGGTGATCCGCCATGCCTTCGATCGACCTCGCCACCGGGGCCGCGATGCCCTCACCGGCCACCGCATGCCCGACTGCGTCCGCCACGAGCCCGTACCCGACGACCCCGAGGGGGCTGACCCGATGATGACACTCGACATGCTCGCTCGCCTCGGCGTCGGCGTGGGACTGGGAACGGTGATCGGCTTCGAGCGCCAGTTCCGGGCTCGCATCGCGGGGCTGCGCACCAACGCCCTCGTCGCCACGGGCGCCACCTTGTTCGTCCTGCTGTCGGCGCACGGATTCAGCGGCGCCACGGCCGATCCCACCCGGGTCGCGGCCCAGATCGTCTCGGGCATAGGGTTTCTCGGAGCCGGGGTCATCCTGCGGGAGGGGCTCAGCGTGCGCGGCCTGAACACCGCAGCCACCCTGTGGTGTTCGGCGGCCGTCGGCTCGTTGGCGGGCGCCGGGCTCTACGCGACGGCCGTGGCAGGAACCGCGGCCGTCGTCATGGTCAACATCGTGCTGCGGCCCGTGGGCCGGATCGTGGATCGACGACCGGCCACGGGCGTCGAAACCCCGGTCGACTACACGTTCCACGCCGTCACGCGCGACGGCACGCAGGCGCACGTGCGCACCCTGCTCGTATCGGCCCTGGCGCGCACCAACTTCGCGCTGCACTCGGTGGAGAGCGTGCACACCGACGTCGACGGCGTGGTCGAGGTGCGCGCTGCGCTCTCGGCCGACCAGCGTGACGACAAGCAGTTGGAGTCCGCGGTCAGCACGCTGTCGTTCGAACCCGCCGTGACCGGCGTGCGCTGGCACGTTCATCCCGTCGGCGGTGCGACCGCCCGCAGCGACCTCGTCCGACACGACGTCATCCGAAACGACGTCATCCGAAACGACGTCATCCGAAACGACACCGAGACCAGGTGAAGCCATGTCGACCACCTCCACCTTTCCCACGCGCGGCGCCCTGGCGCGCCCGGCCCGCCACGTCGGCGCCGACGTCCTGGTCTTCGTCGCCGCCGCGACACTGCTGTGGCTGACCGTCCGGGTGGCTCACGGCACCACCCTTGCGTGGAGCCCGCAGACGGCGCAGGCCACCGTGTCCACCGATCCCGCCGAGCTGCCGTACTTCGCCGCGCGCTCCTTGCTGCGCATGTTCGTCGCGCTGGCGCTGTCGCTGCTCTTCACGTTCGTCTACGCCACGGCCGCGGCACGGTCGCGGCGCGCGGAGGCGGTGCTGATCCCGCTGCTCGACATCCTGCAGTCGGTGCCGATCCTCGGTTTCCTCTCGGTGACCGTCACGGGTTTCATCGCCCTGTTCCCCGGCTCGGAGCTGGGATTGGAATGCGCGTCGATCTTCGCGATCTTCACCTCGCAGGCCTGGAACATGACGTTCGCGTTCTACTACTCCCTGGTCTCGCAGCCCCGGGAACTCGACGAGGCGGCGCGGCTGCTGAGACTGTCCCGCTGGCAACGCTTCTGGCGAGTCGATCTACCCGGGGGCATGATCCCGCTGGTATGGAACGGCATGATGAGCTTCGGGGGCGGCTGGTTCTTCCTCACGGCCTCGGAGGCGCTGAGCGTCGACGGCCGGCACGTCGCCCTGCCCGGCATCGGTGCCTACGTCGCCGCGGCCGGCGACGCCGGTGAACTGGACCGCGTCCTGCTCGCCGTCGCGGTGATGATCGTCATGGTCGTCGGCGTCAACGTGATGTTCTGGCGGCCGCTGACGGCGTGGGCCGAACGCTTCCGAGTCGAGGACTCCGAGACCGCCGTCGCTCCCCGCAGCGTCACGCTGAACCTGCTGCGCGCTTCGCGAATTCCCACGATCGTCGGACGGCCGCTCGGGCGCCTGGTCCATCCGCTCGACCGGGTGACGGCGGTGTTCGGGACGGCCGATCACCCGCTGCACTCCTCGCCGGCCCGTCGGCGGATGGGTGACGTGGTCTTCGTCGCCGCCCTGTCGGCGCTTCTGGGCTACGGCGCGTACCGGGTGTTCGGCTACGTCGCCGCCAACGGTGGACTCACCGAGGTGGGGCACGCCTTTTCGCTGGGAATGGTGACGTTCGCCCGCGTCGTCGTGCTCGTCGTCGTGGCCACCGTCGTGTGGGTGCCCGTGGGGGTGTGGATCGGCATGAACCCCAGGGTCGCCCGACTGGCGCAACCGATGGTCCAGGTGCTCGCGTCGTTTCCCGCCAACTTCCTGTTCCCGCTCGTCACCGCGGTCTTGGTCGCCACCGGCATCAGCCTGAACATCGGCGGCATCCTGCTGATGAGTCTGGGTGCGCAGTGGTACGTCCTGTTCAACGTCATCGCCGGGGCCAGTGCCATTCCCAACGATCTGCGCGAGGCCGCGACCAACCTGGGATTGCCGCGGAAACTGTGGTGGCGCAGACTGATCCTGCCCGCGGTCTTTCCCAGCTACGTCACCGGGGGCATCACCGCGGCCGGCGGCGCGTGGAACGCCGCGATCGTCGCCGAGGTGGTCACCTACGACGGCACCACGTTGACCGCGACGGGCCTGGGGGCCTACGTCACCGAGGCCACCGCCGCCGGCAACGCGAGCCACGTGCTCATCGGCGTGCTGGTCATGAGCGTCTTCGTCGTGACCACCAACCGGGTCTTCTGGCGCCGCCTCTATGCGCTGGCGCAGCGGCGCTATTCCCTGACCTGACCTGACCTGACCTGGCCCGACCTGACCCGACCTGACCGCCCCGACCAACTCGAGAGGACATCGTGACTGCACCGAAGACCACCCTCATCCGCGTCGACCACGTCAGCAAGCGCTTCACCGGTGCTGCCGGAGACTCCATGCTCGTCCTGGACGACGTGTGCCTGGCCGTCCACGCCGGTGAGATCGTCGCCCTGCTGGGGCGATCGGGATCCGGCAAGTCCACGCTGCTGCGCACCATCGCCGGTCTCATCAGTCCCACCGACGGCACCGTGCGCTACCGCGGAACACCGCTCGACGGCGCCAATCCCGGAGCGGCCATGGTATTCCAGACGTTCGCCCTCATGCCGTGGCTCACCGTGCAGGACAACGTGGAACTGGGACTGGCCGCGCGTGGGGTGCCACCGGCGCAGCGCCGGGCGCAGGCTCTCACGGCCATCGACCTGATCGGTCTCGACGGCTTCGAGTCGGCCTATCCCAAGGAGCTCTCCGGCGGCATGCGTCAGCGCGTCGGCTTCGCGCGAGCCCTGGTGCTCGAGCCGGATCTGCTGCTGATGGACGAACCGTTCTCCGCCCTCGACGTGCTCACGGCCGAGAACCTGCGGGCCGAACTGGTCTCGCTGTGGGCCGGGCGGGACTTTCCCACCCAGGCCATCTGTCTGGTGACGCACAACATCGACGAGGCCGTCCAGCTGGCGGACCGGGTGATCGTGTTGAGCGCCAACCCAGGTCGGGTGCGCGCGGAGGTGGCCGTCGACCTGCCGCGCCCACGGGATCGGCGCAGCGTCGCGTTCACGGCGCTGGTCGACCAACTCTACGCCATCCTCACGGGGACGGAGGCCGACGCCGCCGTGCCCGAGCCCGCCGATGCCACACCCAGTGCCCGACCGCTGCCGGATGCCAGCGTGGGTGGCCTGGCGGGCCTGGTCGCGATCGTCCACGCCCGCGGCGGCCGCGCCGACCTGCCCGACATCGCCGGCGAGCTGAACTTCGAGATCGACGACCTCCTGCCCATCGTCGACGCCGCCGCGCTGCTCGACCTGCTGAGGGTCGCCGGCGGCGATCTCGAGATCACCACCGCCGGAACGAAGTTCGCGACGGCCAACATCCAGGACAGCAAGTACGTCTTCGCCGAGCAGGCGCGACGGCAGGCGCCGCTGGTGCGCACCATCTGCACGGCGCTCTCGGCGAGCGCCAACGGGACGCTGCGGGCCGGGTTCTTCCTCGACCTGCTCAAGCGGAGTTTCAGCCCCGCCGACGCCCAACGGCAGCTGGACACCGCGATCGACTGGGGTCGCTATGGCGAACTGTTCGACTACGACACCGGCAGCGACACGATCGCGGCCGATCGGGATCAGGCGTAGATCGACTGGTACAGCGCGACGACGTCGTCGACGTCGGGCACCCGCGGGTTGTTCGCGGGGGAGCCGGACGCCAGCGCCTGCCGGGCCATCACGTCCAGTCGTCCGTTCCACTCGTCCTCGTCGATGCCGTACTGCGCCGGCGTGGGGACGCCGACGTCGTGACACAGGGCGTCGAGTTCGTCGACGAGGGCAGCCGCGGCCACGTCGTCGCTCGTCGAATCGTCGGCCACCCGCATGGCGCGGGCACATTCGGCGTACCGGGCCGTGGCGGCGTCTGCCGAGAACCGCGTGACGGCGGGCAAGAGCATCGCATTGGACAGACCGTGCGCCACGTGAAAGTGGCCGCCGATGGGACGACTCATGCCGTGCACCAACGCGACGCTCGCGTTCGAGAACGCCATCCCGGCCTGCGTCGAGGCGAGCATCATGGCCTCGCGCGCCGCGCGATCCTGACCGTCGGCGTAGGCGCGACGCAGGTTGGCGCTGATGGTCCGCATGGCCACCAGGGCCAAACCGTCGCTGAAGGGGTTGGCGCGTCGGCTCACGTAGGCCTCGATGGCATGCGTCAGAGCGTCCACCCCCGTGTCGGCCGTGAGGCGTGCGGGCATCGACAGGGTCAACTCGAAGTCGACGACCGTGGCCACCGGTAGGAACGACAGGCCCGGACAGAGCATCTTCTCGTCGGTCTCGTCGTCGGTGATCACCGTGAACTGCGTGGCCTCCGAGCCGCTGCCGGCCGTGGTGGGCACCGCGACGATCGGCAACGCCGGCCCGGCGTGGCGGTGCGGCGCCTTGAACGACGCGATGTCCGCATCCGAGACGGCAAGCACCGCAAGCGCTTTGGCGGTGTCCATCGGGCTGCCCCCACCGAAGCCGATGATGCCGTCCGCCCGGTGTGCGCGTACCGCCTCGAGCCCGGGGATCAACGACGACGACGTGGGGTCGGGCACCGTGTCGGAGAACGACGCTGGCGTGCAGCCTGCTGCCCGCAGGACGGCCATCAGCCGGTCGGCGTGGCCCGTGTCGGTGAGGTACCGATCGGTGACGAGAAGTGGTCGCACGATGCCGATCTGGGAGCACAGCGTGCCGAGTTCTGCTGCGGCACCAGCGCCGATCTTGCTGTGGCGGGGCAGGGTCACGTCGTAGGACGCGGAAGTCGTTGGGGTCACACCACCATGGGATGTGAGATTTGCGCACCAGTCAACGAGTAAATACGCTCTGGGGACTGCAGATTTGCACGACCGAAAGGGTGGCATGCTCAGCGCCGACAACCTGCGCTACTTCCTCGAGGTGGCCAGGGCGGGTCGGCTCAGTGACGCGTCCCGGGTGCTCGAGGTCGACCACACCACCGTGGGGCGCCGGATCACGGCCCTCGAACGCGCCGTCGGCGAGCGGCTCTTCGACCGGGCTCCCGGTGGTTGGCGACTGACCGAGGCCGGCAAGCGGCTGCTCCCGCGGGCCGAAGCCGTCGAGTCTGCGGTACTGGCGGCCTACGACGTACGAAGTGGCGCCGCCGACGCTCTCACGGGTTCCATCCGCATCACCACGACCGACGGATTCGGTGCGTTCATCATCGCGCCACGCCTGGTAGACCTGAAGAACGAGCATCCGCGCCTGACCGTGGAACTCGTCACCGCGACGGTCCACGACGCGGTCTCCGAGAGGCACTTCGACGTGGCGGTGACACTGGAGCGTCCGACGTCCCGCGCGGTACGCGCCGACGTGCTCTGCGACTACCACCTGGGCCTGTACGCCACCGCCGACTACCTGGCCGCCAATCCGCCCATCACGAAGGTGGCCGACCTGCGTTCGCACACGCTGATCTGGTACGTCAACGCGCTCTTGGACATCGAGCCGCTACGCATCCTCGACGAGCTACCGCACGTCCAGCAGGTCGACGCGCAGATCTCGAACATCACCGGGCACTGGCTGGCCGCACGCAGCGGACTGGGCGTGGCGCCACTGCCCGCATACATCGGCAACGGCGACGATCGGCTGACGCGGGTTCTCCCGGACGTGTTCAACGTGCGTCGGATGTACTGGCTGGTGGTGCCTCGAGAGCTGGAGCGGCTGCACCGGGTGCGGACCGTGTGCACGTTCTTGGCCGACACCGTCGAGCAGCACCCGGACCTCCACCGGCCCCGAGGGGGAGTGACCTCGAAATAAGCCTTTTCGCAACGTCATTCGATCAATCCACTGAGGTCTGCGGCGTGCTGCATTTCTGCACGCTTCGGTGCACGAATGTCCATTGACTTCGCACGATGACCGGGTTGAGATGTAGTTCACATCAGCGGCAGGTGACACCCGTGCAGCGCACGACGTCGCTCCGCTCGTCCCCTCCACGTCGATCGGTGACGGCGGTACGCATCGGGATGTGGTCACACGGAGTCGAAAGGGCTCGAGCGTTGAATCTCAGCAGTTACTTCCATGGTCCGGCGACGAGCCTGGACGACCAGGTGGAGAGCTACGCCACCACCCGCGTGCCCGACGGTCAACGCTGGCGGCGCCCGGCGATCTTGCTGGTGCTCACCGGCAACGTCACCGCCATGTTCTGGTTCGCGCTAGGTGGCCAGATGGGCTTCCTCGTGGGGTGGCCGGGAGTTCTCGTCCCGATTGCCTACATGGTGGTCGGAGCGACCGTGGTCGGGGCATTGGTGATGCGCATCGCCAGCCAGCAGGGCCTGTCGCTGCCGCTGTTGTCGCGTGGTCTGGGCTTCGGGGCCCGCGGCTCGGCGATCGCCTCCTTCGTCTACGCCGTCAACTACGTGTTCTACTTCATCTTCGAAGGCAGCATCGTCTCGCACGGTCTCAGCGAAATCCTGGGCATATCCATTGATTCCGCTGCCGCCAGCGTCGTGTTCGCGATCGTCGCACTCATCGCGCTGTACTACTCGTGGCGCGGGATGCACTCGATGAACGTCCTACAGCGCTTCGGCATGCCGATCTTCCTCGTGCTGTTCGTCATCGGCATGGTCATGCTGGCCAACGGCTACGTCCTGGTGGGTCCCGGGGAATGGGCCGTCGAAGACGGCGTCACCGCCACCGCCATGTGGCAGGCCCTGAGCCTGGCCAACGGTCAGGTGGTCTTCCAGGCGCTCATCGCCACCGACTACGGTCGATTCGTCAAGCGGTCGGTGTCCTACGTCGGCACGGGCGGCGTGATGCTGGTCGAGCTGTTGATGATCTCGGTGGTCATGGTGCTCGGCGTGTTCTTGGGATTCACGATGATCTCGCACTTCGACGGCGACCGTGCCACGCGGGAACTCGCGGCCACCGACCCCGGCCTGATCTTCGCCGTCGTGATGGGCGTGCTCGGCGTGGTGTTCGCGATCCTCACCCAGGTGAGGATCAACGTCATGAACCTCTATTCCGGCTCATTGGCCCTGTCCAATGCGTGGGACGTGCTGTCGCCGAAGAAGGTCGGTCGACAGTGGTGGATGGTGCTACTGGTGGTCCTGGGCATCGCGCTCTATCCCATCAACGTGTTGCAGTACACCGACAAGTTCCTCGCGGTCACCGGCATCATGACCAACACGTGGATCTTCATCTTGCTCAGTGACTACTTCGTGTGCCGCAAGCTGCTCAAGCTCGCTCCCAGCACGCTCGTCGAGTACCGCGAGGGGCGCGTCAAGGACTGGAACGTCTGCGGCATGGCGGCTCTCGCCGCAGGTGTCGCGGTGGGGGCGCTCGGCGTCGCGGGTGCTTACCCGCTGTACTTCGCATCGTTCGCGGCCATGGTGGTGGGCCCGATCGTGTACGTTCCCCTGACCATCCTGACCAAGGGGTCGCAGTACGGGCTGCCCGCCTCCGGCGCGCTCGACATCGAGTCCGAGGATCCCACGGCCGACGCGCACCGCGCCGTCGCGACCGAGCCCGGCGACTAGACCATCCGAAGACACCGAGAACCGACACAGAAAGGGCGTCGTGATGACCGAGAGCCTCACCGAACCCCTGCACTACCGTGAAATCTGCGACGTCGTCGAGTTGCTCGCCACCGGCGACGTCAGCTCCGAACACTTGACCGACCTGGTGTTGGAACGCATCCGTGCCGTCGACGATCGCGTGGGGGCGTTCGCCTTCGTCGCCGAGGACGAGGCCAGGAGGAGTGCTGCGGAATCCGACGCGCGCCGCGCGTCCGGTGCCACGCGGGGACCGCTGGACGGCATCCCGCTGGCGATCAAGGACATCTACCACAGGGCGGGGTGGCGCACCGAGGCCGGCATGGCGGTGCGTGCGGGTCAGGTGGCGACCGAGACGGCAACCGTCGTCGAGCGGCTCGAACGGGCCGGTGCGGTCATCGTGGGCAAGGTGCACACGACCGAGGGGGTGTACACCGAGCACACGCCACCGTTCCGGGCGCCGCTCAACCCGTGGGATCCCACGCGCTGGGTGGGTGTCTCGTCCAGCGGGAGCGGTGTTGCCCCCGTCGCCGGATTGTGTTTCGGGGCACTGGGTTCCGACACCGGCGGGTCCATCCGGATGCCGTCGGCGTCCAACGGTGCCACCGGCCTGAAGCCGACGTGGGGCCGTGTCAGCCGGGCCGGCGTCGTCGAACTCGCGGCCACCCTCGACCACGTGGGCCCCATCTGCCGCTCGGCCAGGGACGCGGGGTTGATCCTGGGTGCGATCGCCGGCGCCGACCCCCGGGACCCCACGGCGTCGTCGGAGCCCGTGCCCGCGTTCGACGTTGCGGTACCCAGCTCGCTGCGGGGCGTGCGCATCGGCGTCGACCCGCGGTGGAGCTACCACGAGGTGAGCGCCGACGTCGAAGGCGCACACCGCGACACGGAAGGTGCGCTGCGCGACCTCGGCGCCGAACTGGTCGACATCACGCTGCCCGACCCCACCCAGGCCATCACCGACTGGTTCGGCGTATGCGCCGTCCAGACCGCGCGGGCGCACCGCGGTCTGTACCCGGAACACCGTGAGACCTACGGGGCTGCGCTCAGCGAGCTGATCGACCGCGGAATCGCGATGTCCGGCATCGAGTACGACGAGCTGCTGCAGCGCCGCTTGAACTTCAAGGGGCGCATGGAGGCTGCCCTGGCTCCCGTGGATGCCGTTCTGATCCCGGCGATGTCGTTCATCGCACCGCCGGTCGACAAGATGATCCGCATGGACGAGGAGACCACGGCGGGGGTACACCGGTTCACGGTCCCGTTCACGTTGTCCCAGCTGCCTACCATCACCTTTCCCGGGGGCTTCACCACGACGGAGTCCGGGCTGCCGTTCCCGGTGGGGTTGCAGCTGGTGGGCAGTGCGTTCACCGAACGCCGACTGGTCGACGTGGTGGGCGCCTTCCAGGCGGCGACGCCGTGGAACAAGCGGCACCCGCAGCTGTGAGGGTCAGCCCGCCGCGCGCGGCGTGGCATCCCGACGTTCGCACGACGATGCTCGCCGGCACGCGGGGACCGTGGTCGGGATCGTGAGTGTCCACGGCAGACCGGCGAAGTGCCCCTGGGGGGTCTCGGCGCCGGCGTCGAGGCTCGATGCGACGAATGATGCGGTGCGTGCGGGGGTGTGGAGCACGACGCGTCGTCATGTGACGGTCATCGGCCCCTCGTGCGGAACAGGCCCCGCCGGGGAGTCGGTGCGGCGGCACGATCGTGGCCGTCGCACCATTGGTCGCGCGGTACGGCGCGTCTGACCGCCTCGACGTGCCTGCCGCAGCCCGCCCAGGTCGTCTCGTGGCATGTCGTGCACGTCACGGGATGGCACATGTCGCAGCCCCTTCCTCCGGCGGTGGTCGCAGCGGGCGAAGCCAACCCTCGACCATCACGCCAGGTATACCATACCCCCTAGGGTATGCGCAGGGACGTCTGGCACTGCCGTGAGAACCGCCGCGGACCGCGTGGCGATGCCCACGGCGGGGGCGGAGGGTGGCTCACCGGTCGCGGCCGGCGACCGTGATCGATTGCCGGGCAGCGGTCGTGGGCCACGACCGGCGGGGCGCGACGGCGTACCGGCGGCCCGTCAGCCGACCGCGGTGGGCTCGGGCTTCGCGTCGCTGTCGGCAGGTGGCTCGTCGAGCGCTGGCCGGGTCTCGGGTACGGCGACGACCAGCAGCGCCAGGGCGAGTGTGGCGATCCCCGTCAAGGCCCACATGGCCGCGCCGTAGCCGGCCGCTGCGTCGATGGCCCCGGCGAGCGTCGGGCTCAGTGCGCCGCCGATGCCCTGCACCATGGTGGCCGCACCGAAGGCGACGTTGTATCGGCCGCTGCCCTGGGTGAGGTCGGCCACCATGATGGCGAACAAGGCGCCCTGCAGACCGGCGCCCACGCCGTCGAGGGCCTGCACGGCGATCACCTCGCCCGGGTACTGCGCCAGGATGAACAGCACTCCGCGAAGCGGCAGCACGGCAAAGGCCAACACCATCAGCGGCTTTCGGCCCCATCGGTCACCGCGCCTGGAGACCACCATGGCCATGGGGATCATCACGAGCTGGGCCACGATGATCAGTGCCGCCTGGTAGAGCGCACCGTCGTGCACGTCGCCCACGGCGAGCTTCTGGCCGGTGATGGGCAGCATCGCTCCGTTGGCCAACTGCCAGAGCCCCACCACGGCGGCCAGCATCAGCAGCGGCCGATTGCGCAGCAGCACGGTGAATCCCGATGGCTTGTCGTCGCCGTCGCCGTCGCCGTCGTCGTCTCGCCTCGGCTTCATGCCGCGTGCCACGTCGTGATCGATGAGCCGGGGTTTGATCAGCAGCGTCGCCAGGACCACGAAGATGCCGAACAGGCTGGCCAGCCAAAATCCCATCCGCAAGCTGATCAGGTAGCCGGCCAGCCCGGCCACCGCCGAACCCATGACGTTGCCGGCGTGGTTGAACGCCTGCATGCGCCCCGTCTGCGCGGCGTAACGCTGCGGGCCGACCATGCCCAGCGCCATGGCCGCGATGACCGGACCCAGCACGACGCCGGCGACTCCGGTGACGAGTTGCGCCGCGGTCACCACCGCGAAGGTGGGGGCAAGCGTGACGATGAACGTGCCGAACGACGTCAGCGCTGCCGCGGCGGCGAGCAGGGCGCGCTTGTGCATGGTGGCGTCGATGAGGGCACCTGCGGGCGCGTTCAGCAGCAACCCCACCGCACCGCCCAGGGTGAGGATCAGGCCGATGTTCGCCGGATTCCACGTCTCCTTGTTGATCAGGTAGACGCCGAGGAACGGTCCGAGGCCCGCTTGGACGTCGGCGAGGAAGAAGTTGACGCCGTCCAATGCCCACAGCGAACGCTTGAGCCCTGCCGAGTCAGGGGCGCTCACCGTGGACGACACGCACGGAAGGTTCACCGTGTGAAGTGTCGCCAATCCCGACGATGCCGTGAGTGTCCTGTGGATTTTCCTGCCGAAATGCTGTGGCCGTGCGCTGGTCGGGCCTTCAGGTTCGTTTCACGGGGCACCCCTACGCTGTCGGTTCGAGCGTTGCGAGAGGAGGTGCGGCATGAGCGACGTCGCTCGGCGGGGTGGGGAAATGGCCCCGGCCAAGAAGGCTCCCGCGAAGAAGGCTCCCGCGAAGAAGGCTCCGGCCAAGAAGGCTCCGGCCAAGAAGGCGTCGGCGAAGAAGGCGGCGGCGAAGAAGGCTCCCGCGAAGAAGGCTCCCGCGAAGAAGGCTCCCGCGCAGAAGGCCCCGGCCAAGAAGGCGGCGGCGAGGAAGGCCCCCGCGAAGAAGGCGGCCAAGAAGGCGGCCAAGAAGGCCGCGCCGCAGAAGGCCCGCACGGCCACGTCGGCGCCGACGGCGGAGTCTCCGCCGACGATGTCCCTGCCGGAACTCCCTGCGCCACCGCAGGATCCACTACGGGTGCTCGGGATGACGGCACCGTACTCGGCGGCCGACCTGCGGCGGGCCTGGCGGACGTACGCGGCCCGGCACCATCCCGACAAGGGTGGTGACCCGACGACCTTCGCCCGCGGCCGGCGAGCCTACGACGAGCTGGGCGGCGCCGGTTCCGACTGAGCGACGGGGGCGGCCTTCCCCTCAGCGGAGCAGGAACGTATCGACGAGCACGTAGGCGGCCACCGCGAAGACCAGGTAGGCGAACCAGCGTTGCAGGCGGGCGGTGTCCACTCGGCTGCCGACGTGCCCGGCGACCAGTGAACTCACCATCGCCGCAGCGACGAATGCGATGGTGACGTGCCAGTCGATGCTGATGGCCTGTAGGTGCGTGACGACGCCTGCCGCGGAATTGACCGCGACGATCAGCAGTGACGTGCCGACGGCCGTCACCATGTCGACGCCCAGCAGAACCACCAGCGCGGGGACGACGAGGAAGCCGCCCCCCACGCCGAACAGGCCGGTGAGCACGCCCACGAACGCGCCCGCGGCGACGGACCGGGGCACGCATCGGCGCCAGTTCACCCGGCCGCCGTCGACGGCGCAGGCGGTACCGGTGGCGCCCCGATCGGCCAGCAGCCGGACGCCGGCAGCCACCATCACGGCCGCGAAGCCGGCGAGCAGCGCCGACTGCGGCAGCTGACGGCTGATGGCGCTGCCGACGACGGTGGCCGGGATGCCCGCCGCGGCGAACACCGCCGCGACGCGCCACCGCACCCGGCCGGCGCGGATCTTGGGGAGCACTCCCACCGCCGAGGCGGCCGCTACGACGATGAGCGACGTCGGGATGGCCCGTTCGACGTCGAGGCCGACGCCGTAGACCAGTGCCGGGACGGCGAGGATCGAGCCCCCGCCGCCGAGCAGCCCCAGCAGGACGCCGATCAGTGCGCCGAGAGCCAGGCTCATCGGGATGGCCACGCCGTCTTCCCCTCCCTCGGGTCAGACGCCTGCGAGGGCGTCGACTCACGCGCGGTGGCCGCCGACGAGGTCGGCGAGATGGTCCCCGACGTCACGCCGGGGATCGACCACGATCGCGTGGCCGGTCTCTCGTCCGCGATCAGGTAGGACGCGTGGGACAGGCGTTCCACGTAGTACTGCTTGAGGATCATCGACGGTGTCCCTTCGTGTTCGAGGGCGCCGCGGGGTGTGACACGCGACGGGTTCACCATACCCCTAGGGGTATCATACCGGGCAATGTTGGATACCCCACAGGGTATCTTGGGAATCTCGGTGCCACGACGGAGGTCGTGTCCACCGTGACGGATACCCCCGCGGGTACCGTCGTGACATCGGCAACGAAGGGAAGACAGCCATGGTCGGCGATCCGGAAGCCATCGACGCGGTGCTGAAGCGACTGCGGCGTGCGCAAGGCCAACTGGCGGGCGTGATCTCGATGATCGAACAGGGCCGCGAGTGCAAGGACGTCGTCACCCAATTGGCCGCCGTCTCCCGCGCGCTCGACCGGGCGGGCTTCAAGATCGTTGCCACCGGGCTGCGGGAGTGCCTGACCGGGACGGACGACGGCAACGAGAGGCCCATGACCGAGGCCGAGCTGGAGAAGCTGTTCCTCGCCCTGGCATGAGCGCTCGGCAGTCGGCGCAGTCCCGCCGTCGTGAGGCCGGCGGTGTCGTAGGTTGGGCACGATGCGCATCGCGGTGGTCGAGGACGACGACGGCGTCGGCGAGGCCCTGGTCGACGCGCTGACCGAGGTCGGTCACGCACCCGTGCGCATGCGCCGCGGCGCCGACCTGCTGTTGGGCCACCGCGACGTCGACCTGGTACTGCTCGACCTCGGATTGCCCGACGCCGACGGCATGACCGTGCTGCGCCAGCTGCGCGCCGTCACCCAGATCCCGGTGGTGGTCCTCACCGCCCGCGACGACGAACGCTCGGTGGTGCGAGCCTTGCGAGGCGGCGCCGACGACTACGTCGTCAAACCCGCACGCCTCAACGAGCTGCGGGCACGCATCGAGGTCGCGGGCCGACGCCGGTCGCCGGTGGGGGAGCGTGAACCGGCCACGGTCGTGTTCGGCGACGTCGTCGTCGATCTCGACGCGCGGCGTCTCGAGGTCGGCGGAGCCGAGGTCGCGTTGTCTCCCAAGGAGTTCGACGTCCTGGCCTACCTGGCGTCACGGTCGGGGGAGGCGGTGAGCCGGCAGCAGCTGATGGATGCGATCTGGGGCGACGCCTACGTGGCCATCTCGCGTAGCCTCGACGTGCACATGACCTCGCTGCGGGCCAAGCTGGCCAGGCCCGACGTCATCGTCACCATCCGCGGCTACGGCTACCGCTGGGGATCCTGACGTGTGGCGGCGGGTGCTCCTGGTCCTGATCGCGTACTCGACGGTCGTGGTGGCGATCCTGTCGGTCCCGCTGGCGGCCACGCTGGGACGCGAACGGTTGCAACGGTTCAGCGAGAACCGGACCGCGGCCGCGGCGTACTTCGCCAACCTGGCGGGCCGCGAGGACGGCCTGCACGGGGTGGAGTTACGGCAGGCGCTCGACCGCTACGTCGCGCTCTACGACGAACCGGTGGCGGTGTTCGGCAGCGACGGCGCGGTCGTGGCGTCGGCAGGCGGGGCCACCACGGCGCCCAACGTGGTGGCCGGGGCCACCACCGCGCCCAACGTGGTGGCCGGGGCCACCACCGCGCCCAACGTGGTGGCCGGGGCCACCACCGCCCCCAACGTGGTGGCCGCCGCCTCCGAGGCGCTGCGCAATCAGCGCACCGGCATGCCGGACGCGGTGACGCCATGGTCGCCCGACCATGTCTTGATCGCGGTGCCCATCGGTACCGGAACCCAGGTCGACGGCGCGGTGGTCCTGACCGCCTCGCTGGCGGCTGCCAAGGCCGACGTGACCCGGGCGTGGGCGCTGATCGCCGCGGGTGCGGTCACGCTGCTGGCCGTCGCCTCGCTGATCGCCGTCGCGCTGTCGCGCTGGACCGTGCGCCCGCTCACCGAGTTGGCCGAGCGCGCCTCGTCGCTGGGCAGGCGGGTGCTGACGTCGGCGGCCATCGAGCAAGGTGAGCGCACCCGCCCGGTCGACGGATATACCGGCCCGCACGAGGTGCGCCGGCTGGCGGCCGTCTTCGACGCCATGTCCCAGGACGTGGAGGCCGCTGCCCTCGCCCAGCGCAGGCTCATCGCCGATTCGGCGCACGCGTTGCGAAACCCGCTCGCGGCATTGCGCATTCGGCTCGACACGCTGGGAATGGCGCTTCCGACGTCGGCGGTCGCGGCGCATCGCAAGGTGGCAGGTGAGGTCGACCGACTGGAGGGCATCGTCGCCGATCTGTTGGCACTGGCGGTGGCCGAGGCGCCACCGGAGGGCGGCCCCGAGGGCGCGTGCGCCGACGTCTCGGCCGTCGTCGTCGAACGCGCTGACTTCTGGTCGGCCGCGATCGCCGAGGCAGGCATGCAGATGACCGTCGTGACCGCCGGACCGGTGCAGGCCGCGATCGGCGCGAGCGACCTCGCTCGAATCCTCGACGTCGCGCTGAGCAACGCCGTGACACACGCGGGCAGCGGGGCCCACGTCGAGGTGGGGGCGCGAGCCGAGGGGCGGCACGTCCACGTCTGGGTGCGCGACGACGGCCGCGGCGTATCCGAGCAGGACGCACCGGTGATCACGAGGCGTTTCTTCCGCGCCGCCGACGCGGTGGGGCAGGGCAGCGGGTTGGGGTTGTCGATCGCCACGGCACTGGCCGAGCGGGCCGGCGGGGCGTTGCGGGTGGACTCCGGGGCGGGCCGAGGCCTGGCCGTCGAGGTTCGGCTGGCCGGCCCGTCGTCCTAGGCCCGTCGTCCGAGGCCCGTCGTCCGAGGCCCGTCGTCCGAGGCCCGTTGTCCGGGGTCCGTTGTCCTGGCCCGTCGTCCTAAGGAACTGTTAGGGATGGCGCGTTGGTCTTGGCCACGCTCGTGACAGCCTTCACAGTGAGAACCCGACGGCGCGGTCGACCACCCGGACGCACGGCCACGGCCCGCCGCGGACGAGGAGGGAGCAGCCATGACCAGTTCGGCCACCAGGGGTCCAGTCGGCGGCAAGCCGGCCGGGGAGGTGTCATCGGCGGCGGCGACGCGGCGGGCCGTGCTCAACACGCTGCGCGGATCGTCGGGCAACCTCGTCGAGTGGTACGACGTCTACGTCTACACCGTGTTCGCCACGTATTTCGAGAGCCAGTTCTTCGACTCGGCGGACAAGAACTCCACGATCTACGTGTATGCGATCTTCGCGGTCACGTTCGTCATGCGCCCGGTGGGCTCGTGGTTCTTCGGGCGGTTCGCCGACCGGCGGGGCCGGCGTGCCGCGCTGACGTTCAGCGTGTCGCTGATGGCCGCGTGCTCCCTGGTGATCGCGGTGACGCCCGGCCGCGAGAGCATCGGCGTGTGGGCCGCGGTGATCCTGGTCCTGTGCCGCCTGGTGCAAGGCTTCGCCACCGGCGGCGAGTACGGGGCGTCGGCGACCTACATGTCGGAGGCGGCGACCCGGGAACGGCGCGGCTTCTTCTCGTCGTTCCAGTACGTCACCCTCGTCGGTGGCCACGTGCTGGCCCAGTTGACCCTGCTGGTCATGCAGACGTTCCTCGACCGCGAGCAGATCCAGGAGTTCGGCTGGCGCATCGCCTTCCTCATCGGCGGCGTCGCGGCCGTGGTGGTGTTCTGGTTGCGCCGCAGCATGGACGAGTCGCTGACGCCCGAGCAACTCGAGGCGGTGCGCCGCGGTGAGGACACGGGTTCCGGCTCGATGCGCGAGTTGCTCACCCGGCATTGGCGCGCGCTGCTGACGTGTTTCCTGGTGACCATGGGCGGCACCATCGCGTTCTACACCTACAGCGTCAACGCGCCTGCGATGGTCAAGTCCACCTACGAGGACCACGGCATGACGGCCACGTGGATCAACCTGATCGGGTTGACGTTCCTGATGGTGATCCAGCCGATCGGCGGGTTGATCAGCGACAAGGTGGGTCGCAAGCCGGTGCTGCTGTTCTTCGGCGTCGGGGCGGTGATCTACACCTACGTGCTCATCACCTATCTGCCGCGGACGACGTCGGTGGCCGCGTCGCTGACCCTGGTGTGCGTCGGTTACGTCATCCTGACCGGTTACACGTCGATCAACGCGATCGTCAAGGCCGAACTGTTCCCGTCGCACGTGCGCGCGCTGGGCGTCGGTCTGGGCTACGCGCTGGCCAACTCGGCCTTCGGCGGTACCGCGCCGCTGATCTACCAGGCGGCCAAGAGCGGCGGCCACGTGCCGTGGTTCATCGGCTACGTCACGGTCGTGGTCGCGGTGTCGCTGTTCGTCTACGCCTTCATGCTGAAGAACAGGTCCGAGACCGCGCTCGATCGCGAACAGGGCCGCGCGTTCGTGTGACGTCGGCGCGCGTCACCCCCGTGCTCGGCACGCACCCATCGGCGACGATCGATCGCCGGGCGGTGCTGCGGGGCATCGGGGCGCTGGTCCCCGTGGCGCTGCTGTCGACGGCGACCGCGTGTCACGGCGGCGGTGGTGGGGCGGTGCGTCTGGCAGCGGGTGAGCCCGGGGGATTCTTCTGGGAGTTCTCCGGCCTGCTGGCGGCGGCCGCGAATCGATCCGGCAGCGTCCGCATCGAGCCGCAGCAGACCGGCGGTTCCGCCGACAACGTGGCGGCGCTGCGCGAGGGCCGGGCCGATCTGGCGATGAGCCTCGGCGACACCGCCGCCGCCGACGGCGCCGTCGATCTGACCGCCGTGGGACGGGTGTACGAGAACTACTTTCAGGTTGCGGTGCGCGACGATTCGCCGATCTCGACGCTGGCGGACCTACGCGGCCGACGCGTGAGCGTGGGAGCGCCCGGATCCGGCGCCACCACGCTCTCGCAGCGGGTGTTGGCGGCCGCGGGCATCGCGGGCCCGGCGGGCGTCCGCGAGGTCGTGCAGTCGATGCGCGCCGCCGCGGCGGCGCTCGGCGCACGGGAGGTGGACGCGGCGATGTGGGCCGGCGGCCTGCCCACACCCGCCTTCCGCGACGTCTCGACGGGCATCCGGCTGCTCGACCTGACCGCCGTCGTCGCGGAGTTGCAGCAGACCTACGGCACGGTCTACGAGCCGGTGTCGGTCCCCGCCGACGTCTACGGGCGCCACCCGGCCGTGACCACCGTCGGCGTGGCCAACCTGCTGCTGGCCCGACACGACGTCGACGACGGCGTGGTGGCCGCCGTCGTCGACCTGCTGCTGGATCAGTCGTCGGCGCTGGTTCCCGAGCAGGCCGTGGGCAGCCAGTTCCTGGATGCCCAATCGCTGATCCAGACCGGTGCCGTCGCACTGCACCCGGGCGCTGCGGCGGAGTATCGGCGCAGGCACGGCTGACGATCGGGGCACCGTCAGTGCCGCAATCGCAGCCAGGGTTGGCGCAGCGCCTGCTCGCGGCGCATCGCCTCGGCGCTCGTGATCTCGGCAAGGCGTTGCAGCAGTTGATCCTTGGTGAGGCCGAACTCGATCAGCACCTCGTCGGCGGGTGGTCCGCCGTAGGGTGCCCAACTGCGCACGAACGCCAGGATGTCACGGCTGAACCGGTCTGCGACGCCGCCGTCCGACACGTCAGCGTCCGCCCTTCTTCTTGTTGTAGACGTCGAAGCCGACGGCGGCGAGCAGGACCAACCCCTTGATCAGTTGTTGGACGTCGCTGCCGATGCCGATCAACGACATGCCGTTGTTCAGCACGCCGAGGACGAAACCGCCGATGACGGCGCCGAACACGGTGCCGACGCCGCCGTTGGCGGAGGCGCCGCCGATGAACGCAGCGGCGATGGCCTCCAGTTCCATCCCGATGCCGGCCTGTGGCGTCGCGGAATTGAGCCGGGCCGCGAACAACAGCCCCGCCAGCGCCGAGAGCAGCCCCATGTTGACGAAGACCAGGAACGTCACCCGCTTGGTCTTGACCCCGGACAGGCGTGCGGCCGCGACGTTGCCGCCCACGGCGTATACCTGGCGACCGAACACGGTGGAGCGCATGACGAAGGCATAGACCACGAACGCCAACGCCAGGATGATGCCCACCACCGGAACCCCGCGGTAACTGGCCAGCAGCAAGGTGAACGCTGCGAGGGCGGCGGCGATGGCCGTGCACTTGGCGGCGAACCAGCCGACGGGCAGCACGTCGAAGCCGTAGCGGGAGCGTGCCCGCCGTTGCCGCACCTGCTGACCGATGGCGGCCACGATGACGACGGCGCCCAGGATGACCGTGGGCCAGTGGTAGAGGCTGCCTGCGCCCAGCTCGGGCAGGAAGCCGCTGCTGACCTGGCCGAAGCTGCGGGGGAACGGCGCGATGGACTGCCCTTCCAACAGGTACTGCGTGGCGCCGCGGAAGACCAGCATGCCCGCCAGCGTGACGATGAAGGACGGGATGCCGACGTAGGCGATCCAAAACCCTTGCCAGGCACCGATGGCGGCGCCCAGGAGCAGGCAGATCGTCACGGCCACCGGCCAGGGCACGGAGTGGTGCACCATGAGGACGGCCGACGTCGCGCCGATGAATCCGGCGATCGAGCCCACCGACAGATCGATGTGCCCGGAGATGATGACGATGACCATCCCGATCGCCAGGATGAGGATGTAGCCGTTCTGCTGGACGATGTTGGTGACGTTGAGCGGCTTGAGCAGGATGCCGTCGGTGAGCAGCGAGAACAACACCACGATGAGGGCCAGGGCCACCACCATGCCGTACTGCCGGAAGTTGCCCCGGACGGCGGTCACGAGCCGTGCCATGGGCGACTCGGGGGGTCGTGGCGTCTCGGGTGACGTCGACGACGTCGCCACGGTCGTGGTCATGCGGTTCGTCCCTTCATCATGTAGCGCATCAACGTCTCCTGCGTCGCGTCCGCACGGGCCACCTCGCCGGTGAGTCTGCCCTCGTTCATGGTGTAGATGCGGTCGCACAGCCCGATCAACTCTGGCAGCTCGGATGAGATCACCAGCACGGACTTACCCTGCGCGGCAAGCGAATCGATGATGGTGTAGATCTCGTACTTGGCCCCGACGTCGATGCCGCGGGTGGGCTCGTCGAGGATGAGGACGTCCGGGTCGGCGAAGATCCACTTGCTCAGCACCACCTTCTGCTGGTTGCCGCCCGACAGGTTGCCGGTGGTGGCCTGGACCGACGACGCCTTGATGTGCATGTCGGTGCGGAAGCGTTCGGCGACCACGGTCTCGACGTGTTCGTCGATGATGGCGAGCCTGCTCACCTTCTTCAGTGACGCCAGCGTGATGCTGCGCGCGATGTCGTCGGAGAGGTTCAGGCCGAAGTGCTTTCGGTCCTCGGTGGCGTAGGCGATGCGGTGCGAGATGGCCTCGGGGACCGAACGCGTCCGGATCTGTCGGCCGTCCTTGTAGACGGTGCCGCCCGCCGCCTTGCCGTAGCTGCGCCCGAAGACGCTCATCGCCAGCTCGGTCCGCCCGGCTCCCATGAGCCCCGCCAGGCCCACCACCTCACCGCGCCGCACCGTCAGCGAGACGTCGTCGACGACCTTGCGCTGCTGGTCCAGCGGATGGAACACCGTCCAGTTCTCGATGGCGAAGCCGACGTCGCCGATGGGGTGCGGCGTTCGCTCCGGGAAGCGATCGGTCATGTCCCGCCCCACCATGCCGCGGATGACGTGTTCTTCGGTGACGTCCGGCTCCACGGCCAGGGTCTCGATCGTCTGGCCGTCGCGCAGGATGGTGATGGCATCGGCGACGTGCATCACCTCGTTGAGCTTGTGCGAGATGATGATGCACGTCAGCCCTTGATCGCGGAGTTCACCGATGAGGTCCAGCAGATGTCTGCTGTCCTCGTCGTTGAGCGCTGCGGTGGGTTCGTCGAGGATGAGCAGCCGTACCTCCCTGGACAGGGCCTTGGCGATCTCGACGAGCTGCTGCTTGCCCACCCCGATGTCCGAGATCCGGGTGTCGGGACTCTCGCGCAGACCCACGCGGTCGAGCAGGCGTCGGGCGTGGGTGGTGGTCTCGTGCCAGCTGATCACCCCGGCCGACGCGTGTTCGTTGCCCAGGAAGATGTTCTCGGCGATGGACAGGACGGGGATGAGCGCCAGCTCCTGGTGGATGATGCCGATGCCGCGGTGCTCGCTGGCACGGATGTCCTTGAAACGTGCCGGCTCGCCGTCGAACACGATGTCACCGGAGTAGCTGCCGTACGGATGGATTCCGCTGAGCACCTTCATCAGCGTCGACTTGCCTGCGCCGTTCTCGCCGCAGATCGCGTGGATCTCGCCACGACGCACGGTGAGGTTGACGTTGCTCAACGCGGTGACACCGCCGAATCGCTTGGTGATGTCGCGCATCTCGAGCAGCGCCGCGCCGGAGCTGCCCATCAGGCGAGCTGTTCGGGGGTGTAGTAGCCCGACCCGACGAGCACCTTCTCGTAGTTGCTCTTGTCGACGCTCACCGGTTCGAGCAGGTGTGCCGGCACCACCTTCACCCCGTTGTCGTAGGTGGTGGTGTCGTTGACCTCCGGCGTGCCGCCGGTGAGCAGCGAATCAGCCATCTGGACAGCAGCTTTGGCCAGCTCGCGGGTGTCCTTGAAGACCGTCTGGGTCTGTTCTCCCGCGATGATCGACTTGACCGAGGCCAACTCGGCGTCCTGCCCGGTCACGATGGGCAGGGGATTGGTGGGCGTGCCGTAACCGGCGCTCTTGAGCGCGGAGATGATCCCCAGGGACATCCCGTCGTAGGGCGACAGCACGGCGTCGACTCGGCCGCTGGTGTAGGCCCTGCTGAGCAGGTTGTCCATGCGAGACTGCGCGAGGCCGCCGTCCCAGCGCAGCGTGGCCACCTGGTCGAAGGAGGTCTGGCCGCTCTTGACCACCAACTTCCCGCTGTCGAGGTAGGGCTTCAGGACGCTCATCGCGCCGTCGAAGAAGAACGTGGCGTTGTTGTCGTCCGGGGATCCGGCGAAGAGTTCGATGGTGAACGGCCCCGGTTGCTGGGGCAGGCCCAGCTTGTCGACGATGTAGGTGGCCTGCAGCACGCCGACCTTGAAGTTGTCGAACGTCGCGTAGTAGTCCACGTTCTGCGAGCCGCGGATCAGTCGGTCGTAGCTGACGACGGGGATGTGGGCATCTGCGGCCCGTTGCAGCGTGTCGGTCAGCGACGACCCGTCGATCGGGGCGACCACCAACACCTTGACGCCCTTGGTGATCATGTTCTCGATCTGGGAGACCTGGTTTTGCACCACGTCGTCGCCGTACTGCAGATCGGTGTCGTAGCCGAGTTCCTGGAACTGGCGTGCCATGTTGTCGCCGTCTGCCACCCAGCGTTCCGAGGACTTGGTCGGCATCGCGATGCCGACCGTCCCGGTGCGTTGCCCACCGCCGTCGGTGGCCTCGGTCGTGGTCGAGCGGCCGCAGCCGACGCACGTGATCGCGGCGATCGTCGCGAGTACGCCGACGGCTCGAACGAAGCTCTTGCGCATGGTGATCCTTAGGTTGGGATGGCTCGTCAGCGTGTCGCCGGCGGCGCCGGCGCCCACGTGATGTGAGCGTTCACAAGGGGGATCTTGTGACGGCGGTCACGCGTTTGTCAAGACGTTCCGAGATTGGATGTGAGCGTTAACAAAATCGTTGACACCTCGGTGATGTGAGCGTTAACATCGCCGTGGATGTAACGCCGGTCACACATCGGCCCGTGCGCTCGGACCCGCCGTCTTCCCCACGGTGGCATCGGATCCGGCCGTCATTTCCCCTGTTCACGAGACAACCCCCGGTTCACGAGACAACCCCGTGTTCACGAGACAAGGTCGAAGGAGTTCGTCGTGCGAAGGTTCCTCACCGCGATGCTCGGCGTCGCAACGGTCGGCGTGCTGGCGGCGTGTGGCAGCGGCCCGGCACCGGGGGGCGCCCCGGGTGGCGGAGGCGGGGACGGGCAACTCACCATGGGCTTCTCCCAGGTGGGTGCCGAGAGTGGCTGGCGCACCGCCAACACCGCCTCCATCCAGGACGCGGCCGCGGCCGCCGGCATCGACCTCAAGTTCTCCGACGCCAACGGCGAGCAGGAGAACCAGATCTCGGCGATCCGCTCGTTCGTGCAGCAGCGCGTCGACGTGATCGCATTCAGCCCCGTCGTCCGCACGGGTTGGGACGCCGTCTTGTTGGAGGCCAAGAACGCCGGCATCCCGGTGATCCTCACCGACCGTGCCGTCGACACCAGCGAACCCGACGTCTTCACGACGTTCCTCGGCGCCGACTTCGTCCGCGAGGGAACGTGGGCGGGGGACTGGGCGGTCAAGCAGTTCGCGTCGGCCCCCGGCCCGGTGAACATCGTGCAACTGGAGGGCACCACGGGTTCCGATCCTGCGCTGGAGCGCAGCAAGGGCTTCTCCGAGGCCATCGCCAAGGACCCCAAGCTCACCGTGATCGCCTCGCAGACCGGCGACTTCACCCGGTCCGGCGGCAAGCAGGTGATGGAGGCATTCCTCAAGGCGCACCCGAAGATCGACCTGGTCTTCGCACAGAACGACGACATGGCCCTCGGTGCCATGGAAGCCATCGAGGCCGCAGGCAAGCGACCCGGACAGGACGTCGAGATCGTCGCGATCGACGCGACGCACGACGGCCTGCAGGCCCTCGCCGACGGCAAGTTCAACTTCGTCGTCGAATGCAATCCGCTCCTGGGGCCGCAGCTGATGGACTTGGCGAAGAAGGTGGTTGCGGGCCAACCGGTCCCGCCGCGCGTCGTGACCGACGACCTGACCTTCGATCAGCAGCAGGCTGCCGCCGCCCTGCCGGATCGCAAGTACTGAACCGTGGTGGTCGCAGACCGAACCGCCACGGCCACGCCGGTGGTCGACATCCGCGGCGTCAGCGTCGGCTTCCCCGGCGTGAAGGCGCTCGACGCCGTGGACTTCCGATTGCTGCCCGGTGAGATTCACGCCCTGATGGGCGAGAACGGAGCGGGCAAGTCCACGTTGATCAAGGCGCTCACCGGTGTCTACGGCGTCGACGAGGGCAGCATCACCGTCGCCGGGGTGCCGCAGCGGTTCCACGGTCCCCGACAGGCCCAGGACGCCGGTATCAGCACCGTGTACCAGGAGGTCAACCTGTGCACCAACCTCACGGTCGCCGAGAACGTCCTGCTGGGACGTGAGCCCCGCCGCCTCGGTCGCATCGACCATCGCGCCATGCGGCGTCGCGCTGCCGAGCTGCTGGCCGAACTCGACATCGCCGTCGACCCGGGTTCCGAACTCGGCACGCACTCGCTGGCGATCCGGCAACTCGTCGCCATCGCCCGGGCCACCGCCGTATCGGCGCGCGTAGTGATCCTCGACGAGCCCACCTCGAGCCTGGACGCCGACGAGGTCGCCGAGCTGTTCCGGGTGATGCGGCGCCTGCGGGACACCGGCACGGCCGTCCTGTTCGTGTCGCACTTCCTGGATCAGGTCTACGAGATCTCCGATCGCATGACGGTGCTGCGCAACGGGCGCCTCGTCGGCGAATTCGCCACGGCCGACCTGAGCCGGGTTGGGCTGGTGGCGGCGATGCTCGGACGCGAACTCGACGTGCTCGACCAGATCGGCGAGCGGGCGGCACGAACGTTCGACGAGACCGCGCCCGTCCTCGATGCGCGTGGCCTCGGGCGGGCGCCCCGGGTGGCGCCGACCGACGTGACCGTGCACCGCGGGGAGGTGCTGGGGTTCGCCGGCCTACTCGGCTCCGGCCGCACCGAGCTGGCGCGGCTGCTGTTCGGCGCCGACCGGGCGACCACCGGCACCGTCACCATCGACGGCAGCCCGGCCGTGGTGCGTTCGCCACGCGACGCGATCGCCAGGCGCATCGCCTTCTCGTCCGAGGATCGCAAGGCAGAGGGCATCATCGGTGAACTGTCGGTGCGCGACAACCTGATGCTGGCGTTGCAGGCTCGGCGCGGCTTCGCGCGACCGCTGCCGAAGAAGACCTCCGCCGACCTCGTCGACCGCTACGTGGACGCCCTCGACATCCGGCCGCGGGATCCCGACGCGCTGGTGAAGAACCTCAGTGGGGGCAACCAGCAGAAGGTGCTGCTGGCACGGTGGCTCATCACCGAACCTCGGCTGCTGATCCTCGACGAACCCACGCGCGGTATCGACGTGGGCGCCAAGGCGCAGATCCAAGAGCTGGTCGCCACCCTCGCCGCCGACGGCATGGGCGTGGTGTTCATCTCCGCCGAACTCGACGAAGTGGTCAGGATCAGCGACCGCATCGCCGTGATGCGGGACGGACGCTGCGTCGCTCAGATCGAATCCGACTGCGGTGTCGAGGAACTGACGTCGCTGATCGCCGGCGGGGTGGCATCGTGACGCGACCGGCGGCGGCGCGGGTGCTGGCATCGCCGTTGGTGTGGCCCGCGGCGGCGCTCGTCGCGCTGCTCGCCGTCAACGTGGTGATCACCCCGGGGTTCCTCACCCTGCGCGTTCAGGACGGACATCTCTACGGCAGCGTCGTCGACATCCTGCGCAACGGGGCGCCGACCCTGCTGGTGGCCATCGGCATGACACTGGTGATCGCCTGCCGCGGCATCGACCTGTCGGTGGGCGCCGTGGTCGCGGTCAGCGGTGCGCTGGCCTGCGCGCACATCGCGAGCGCACCCGACCCGGGGGGCCTCGCCACCGTGGTGACCGCGGCGGCACTCGCGCTCGGCGTGGCCGTGGCGCTGGGACTGTGGAACGGCCTGCTGGTCTCGGTGTTCGGGGTACAGCCCATCATCGCCACGCTGGTGCTCATGACCGCCGGCCGGGGGATCGCGCTGTTCATCACCGACGGTCAGATCGTCACCGTCACCAGCGCCCCGTTCAAGGTTCTGGGAGCCGGTTACGTGCTCGGTCTGCCGACGGCCGTCCTCGTCGGTGCCGCGGTCTTCGCGGTGGCGGTGCTGGTGGTCCGGCGGACCGCACTGGGCATGCTGTTGGAGGCGGTGGGGATCAACCCGGAGGCCAGCCGCCTGGCCGGTGTCCGACACCGCTCCATCGTCTTCGCCGTCTACGTGTTCTGTGCCCTGTGCGCGGGGGTCGCCGGCCTGATGATCGCGTCGAACATCTCGGCAGCAGATGCCAACAACGCCGGGGCGTGGATCGAGTTGGACGCCATCCTCGCCGTGGTGATCGGCGGGACCTCGCTGCTGGGCGGACGTTTCAGCCTCACCGGCACCGTCCTGGGCGCCCTGATCATCCAAACCTTGACCACCACGGTGTACACCGCGGGCATCACCCCCGAGAGCACCCTGGTGTTCAAGGCGCTCGTGGTGATCGCGGTGTGCCTGCTGCAGGCACCGAGGTTCCGGGCTCTGGTGCGCCGCCGACGCGGACCGGGCCCGCGCGCGGAGTCCGTGACGAACGACGATGCGCGACGACTGGATCCGATGATGGTGGGCAAGTGAGCACGCAGACGATCGACGGTCACCGATTCCCGAGCCGCCTCGCGCCCGCGGTACGGCGGATCCGGGGCCGCTACCTTTCCCCGCTGGCGTCGCTGGCGCTGTTCGCGGTGATGTTCACGGCGGTCGTCGTGCGCTACGACTTCGCCAGCCCCGTCCAGGTCTTCCTGAACCTCCTGGTCGACAACGCCCATCTGATCGTGCTCGCCGTGGGCATGACCTTCGTGATCCTCACCGGCGGCATCGATCTGTCCGTGGGCTCGGTCGTGGCGCTGTCCACCGTCGTCGTGGCCGCAGCCCTGCGCGATGGCTGGCCGATGCCGCTCGCGGTGGCCACGGTGCTGACGGTCGGCCCCGTGCTGGGGCTGCTGATGGGCCTGGTGATCGAGTACTTCGACGTCCAGCCGTTCATCGTCACGCTGGCCGGGATGTTCCTGGCCCGTGGCCTGTGCTACCTGGTCAGCGTCGACACGCTGCCCATCAAGGACCCGGTGCTGCGGCAGATCGGATTGGACTACCTCTACCTGTACGAGGGCGACTTCATCCGGTGGACCGTGGTGATCGCGCTGGCCGTGGTGCTGATCGCGGCCTACGTGCTGCACCAGACGCGGTTCGGCCGGACGGTGTACGCCGTCGGCGGCAACGTGCAGTCGGCACGGCTGATGGGGCTCGCCGCCTCCCGTGCCCGGGTGTCGGTGTACGTCATCAGCGGGTCGTGCGCGGCGCTGGCGGGCCTGCTGCTGGCCGTGCAGAAGCTCTCGGGCTACAGCCTCAACGGCGTCGGCATGGAGCTGGACGCCATCGCCGCTGCGGTCGTCGGCGGCGTACTGCTCTCCGGCGGAGTCGGTTTCGTGTTCGGCGCGGTCGTCGGCGTCCTGGTGCTGGGGACCATCCAGACCTTCGTCACGGCCGAGAACCTGGATTCATACTGGACCCGGATCATGACCGGCGTGTTGCTGCTGGTCTTCGTCCTCGTCCAGCGCCTAGTGGTCAGGAAGCCCAGATGACAAGCCAGCCCGCCAGCCAGCCGGCCAATCAGCCAGCCAATCAGCCAGCCAATCAGCAGATGCCCGCCAGCGCACCGAAGCCCGTGATGGCCGACGTCGCACGGCTCGCCGGGGTGAGCCATCAGACGGTCTCGCGAGTGATCAACGGTTCCTCCAGCATCCGGCCGGCGACGAAAGAGCGCGTCGAGCAAGCCATTCGGGAGCTGGGGTACCGCCCCAACACCGCCGCCCGGGCGCTGGTCACCCGGCGGTCCGGCATCATCGGCATCATCGGAACCGGCAGCGCCCTCTACGGGCCGTCCAGCGTCCAACGCTCGGTCGAGGAGGCCGCCCGGGCACAGGGCTTCTTCACCAGCATGGTGCCGCTGGCGCAGGTGACCCCGATCGCGTTGCGGGATGCGCTCGACCACCTAGCCAGGCAGTCGGTCGAGGCCATCGTGATGATCGCCGCTCAGCAGGACGCGCTCGACGTCGTGCACTCGGCGGATGCCGACCTACCGCTGATCGTCGTCGAGGGCGACCTGTCCGGCAGCGGACTGAGTGTCGGGGTGGACCAGATCGCCGGCGCCCGCCACGCCACCCAGCACCTGATCGACCTGGGCCACCGCGCCATCGAGCACGTCGCGGGCCCGGTGAGTTGGACGGAGGCCAAGGGGCGCCGCACGGGCTACGAGGAAGCCATGCGCGCCGCGGGGCTGCCGCCGCGCGACTCGCTGCACGGCGACTGGACGCCGGCCCGCGGGTACGAGATCGGCCGCGAACTGGCCCGCCGGGGTGAGGCCACGGCGGTCTTCGTGGCCAACGACCAGATGGCCATCGGGGTGTTGCACGCCTTCGCCGAGGCCGGGCTGGCGGTGCCGCACGACGTCAGCGTCGTGGGCTTCGACGACATCCCGGAGGCCGCCTACCTCATCCCGGCGCTGACCACGGTGCGTCAGGACTTCCACCGCATCGGTCAGCGGGCGATCGAGTTGGTGAAGGCCACGCTCGAGGGCGCCACGACGGCGATGCCCCTGCTGGCACCAGAACTGATCGTGCGCGACAGCACGGCAGCGTTCGAGGAGACATGATGAGGTCAGACGTGGCGGATACCGAAAGATACGTCGTGGGAGTGGATTTCGGTACGCTCTCCGGACGTGCCCTGGTGGTGCGGGTGAGCGACGGCGCCGAGCTGGCGAGCGCCGAACACGGCTACGCCCACGGCGTGGTCACCGACACGGTGCCGGGCGGCGGCGCCCGCCTGCCGTCGCAATCGGCGTTGCAGGTGCCCGCCGACTACGTCGACGTGCTGCGCACCGCCGTGCCCGCCGCGGTCGAACGGGCGGGCATCGACGCCGCCGACGTCATCGGCATCGGCACCGACTTCACGGCATGCACCATGGTCCCGGTGCGCCACGAGGGCACCCCGCTGTGCGAACTCGCCGAGTTCGCCGACCGCCCGCACGCGTACGCCAAGCTCTGGCGCCATCATTCGCCGCAACCGCAGGCCGATCGCATCAATGCCGTCGCCGAGCGACGCGGGGAGTGGTGGCTGCCGCGGTACGGCGGCCTGATCTCCAGTGAGTGGGAGTTCGCGAAGGCCTTGGAGATCCTGGACGCCGATCCGGAGGTCTACGCGGCGATGGACCACTTCGTCGAGGCTGCCGACTGGATCGTCTGGCAGCTGTGCGGGTCCTACGTCCGCAACGCGTGCAGCGCGGGTTACAAGGGCATCCGGCAAGACGGCCGCTATCCCTCGCGGGAGTTCCTCGCCGAGGTGCGGCCCGCCTTCGCCGACTTCGTGACCGACAAGCTGGACCACCGGATCGGTCGCCTGGGTCAGCGCGCCGGCGGTCTCACGGCCCAGGCGGCGGCGTGGACGGGTCTGCCCGAGGGCATCACGGTCGCCGTCGGCAACGTCGACGCCCACGTCACCGTGGCCGCGGCCGACGCCTTGGCGCCGGGGCACTTGGTCGCGATCATGGGGACCTCGACGTGCCACGTGATGAACTCCGACGTGCTGCGCGAGGTCCCGGGCATGTGCGGCGTCGTCGAGGGCGGGATCTCGGAAGGCCGTTGGGGTTACGAGGCCGGTCAGTCCGGCGTCGGTGACATCTTCGGGTGGTTCGTGGACAACTGCGTGCCCGAGAGTTACCACGTCCAGGCGCGTGAGCGCGGGCTGACGCTGCACGATCACCTCACCGAGCTGGCCGGTCGCCAGGAGGTCGGCCAGCACGGTCTGGTGGCGCTGGACTGGCACAGCGGAAACCGTTCGGTGCTGGTGGATCACGAGTTGTCCGGCGTGATGATCGGGCAGACGTTGGAGACCACGTGCGTCGACATGTACCGGGCGCTGCTGGAGGCCACCGCCTTCGGTACCCGGATGATCGTCGAGACCTTCGTGCACAGCGGCGTCCCCGTGCGCGAGCTGGTGGTGGCCGGAGGGCTGCTGAAGAACACGCTGCTGATGCAGATCTACGCCGACGCCGTGGGATTGCCACTGTCGGTGGTGCCGTCGGCCCAAGCCCCGGCGCTGGGTTCGGCGATCCACGCCGCAGCCGCAGCGGGCGCCTATCCCGACGTGGCGGCGGCGGCCGGGCGGATGGGTAGGCGTCGGCGCGACGCCTACACCCCCATCCCGGAGAACGCGGCGGCCTACGACCGGCTCTACCGGGAGTACGTCGCAGCCTACGAGTGGTTTGGCAGGGGCAACGACATGATGCGGCGCCTGCGGCGGATCGGTTCCTCACGAGCATTGGGAGTGACGGCATGACGATGACGGCGGACGTCGACCGCGTGGTCGCGACCCTGCGACGGCAGGTGTGCGAGCTGCACGCCCAGCTGACGCAGTACGAGTTGGTCATCTGGACGGCGGGCAACGTCTCGGCGCGGGTGCCGGGTCACGATCTGATGGTCATCAAACCTTCGGGTGCGCACTATGATTCGATGACCGCCGACGACATGGTGGTGTGCGACCTGTTCGGTGAACTGGTGGACGGCGAGCTCAATCCGTCGTCGGACACCGCAGCGCATGCGTACGTCTACCGGCACATGCCGCACGTGGGTGGCGTGGTGCACACCCACTCCACCTACGCCACTGCGTGGGCCGCGCGCGGCGAACCGATTCCGTGCGTGCTCACCATGATCGCCGACGAGTTCGGTGGCGAGATTCCGGTGGGCCCGTTCGCGCTGATCGGCGACGACTCGATTGGCCGTGGCATCGTGGAGGTGTTGCAGCACAGCAATTCTCCTGCCGTGCTGATGCGCAACCATGGCCCCTTCACCATCGGACGGACGGCTCGTGACGCCGTGAAGGCGGCGGTGATGCTCGAGGACGTGGCGCGCACCGTGCACATCAGCCGCCAACTCGGCGCCGCCCCGCCCATCGACGCGGCCGACGTCGCCGCGCTGTTCGACCGCTACCAGAACGCGTACGGCCAGAGTGGCCGCGCCGCCGACCCCTCGAAGGAGATGCCGCGATGATCGCGTCCCGACTCGTCACCAGCCAGGTGTGGATGGTCACGGGAAGCCAATCGCTGTACGGCCAAGACATTCTCGACCAGGTGACCGAGCAGTCGCGCCGCATCGCCGAGCAACTCGACGCCGGAGGTGAGATCCCCGTCGCGGTGCGGTGGCTGCCCGTGGTCACCAGCACCGAGGAGATCGCGCGCACGCTCGCCGATGCCGACGCCAGCGACGAGTGCATCGGCGTGATCGCCTGGATGCACACGTTCTCGCCGGCGAAGATGTGGATCAGGGGGCTCAAGAACCTCCGGAAACCGTTGCTGCACCTGCACACGCAGTTTCAGGTGGAGCTGCCCTGGCAGTCCATCGACATGGACTTCATGAACCTCAATCAGGCCGCCCACGGCGACCGGGAGTTCGGGTACGTGCAGTCCCGGCTGGCGACGCCGCGCAAGACCGTCGCCGGGCACGTCAGCGATCCGACCACCCGCCGCCGCGTGGGCTCGTGGGCACGCGCGGCGCTGGGCCGCGCCGAACTCGCGACGCTGCGGATCGCCCGGTTCGGCGACAACATGCGTGGGGTCGCGGTGACCGAGGGCGACAAGGTGGAGGCGGAAGCCCACTTCGGCGCTGCCGTCAACACCCACGCCGTCAACGACCTCGTCGACGTGGTCGAGCGCGTGCGTCCCGCCGACGTCGACAAGCTGATCCGGGAATACGAATCCACCTACCGGGTGGCCTCGGAACTGCGTGCGGGCGGGGACCGGCATGCCGCGTTGCGCCACGGTGCACAGATCGAACTCGGGCTGCGAACGTTCCTGGGCAAGGGCGGGTTCCATGCGTTCACGACCAACTTCGAGGATCTCGGCGGCCTCCGTCAGCTCCCCGGGCTGGCGGTGCAGCGGCTGATGGCCGACGGGTACGGCTTCGGTGGCGAGGGGGACTGGAAGACGGCGATGATGCTGCGGGCCATCAAGGTGATGGCCGAAGGTCTGCCCGGCGGCACGTCGTTCATGGAGGACTACACCTACGACTTGACGCCGGGGCGCGAGCGCATCCTGGGGGCCCACATGCTCGAGGTGTGCCCCTCGATCGCCGCCGACAGACCGACGCTCGAGGTGCACCCGCTGGCCATCGGCAAGCGCGAGGACCCGGTGCGGCTGCGATTCACCGCCGCGCCCGCCGACGCCGTGATCGTGGGCATCAGCGACATGGGTGCGCGTTTCCGGTTGGTGGCCAACGCGGTTCGGGTGGTGGAACCGTCGGCCGAGCTGCCGAACCTGCCGGTGGCGTGCGCGGTGTGGAAGCCGCTGCCGAATTGGACCACGTCGGCCGAGGCGTGGCTGATGGCGGGGGCGCCCCACCACACCGTGATGTCGACGGCGATCGACGCCGAGATCATCGACGACTTCGCGCAGATGACGCAGACCGAACTGCTGATCATCGACGAGGACACCACGGTGCGCGGCTTCCGCGACGAACTGCGGTGGAACGACGTCTACCACCACGTCGCGGCCGGGCTGTGACGCGATGATCAGCGCACGTCTGCACGGCGTCGGTGACCTGCGCGTCGCCGAGGAGCCCGAGCCGGACGAGCCGCCGCCAGGTTGGTCGCGGATCGCGGTGACGTCGGTGGGCATCTGTGGTTCGGATCTGCACTGGTTCGCCGACGGCGGCATCGGGGAGAACCGCATCGAGGAGCCCGTCGTGCCCGGGCACGAGTTCGCCGCGGTGGCCCTGTCCGGACCGCATGCCGGCAGGCGGGTCGCGGTCGACCCCGCCATCGCCTGCCTGGACTGCGAGACGTGCCGGTCGGGACACCACAACCTCTGTCCGCGCGTGCGGTTCGCAGGGCACGGTGACCTGGACGGCGCGCTGCGAGAGCAGATGGCGTGGCCGGATCAGCTGCTGCACCCCCTGCCGGACGAGCTGAGTGACGACGCGGGCGCGCTCCTGGAGCCGCTCGGGGTCGCGATCCACGCCGTCGGCGTGGGGCACGTGCGGCCGGATCACGACGTGCTCGTCGTCGGTGCCGGACCCATCGGACTGCTCGTGCTCGAGGTGGCGCGGCGTGCGGGGGCGCGGCGGGTGTTCGCCGTCGAATCCCTGCGACATCGCCGCGATGCGGCGCTACGTCGAGGCGCCGACGGCGTCTTCGCGCCGCCCGGGGCCCAGGCCGTCCTGGACGCGACGCACGGGCGCGGCGTCGACGTCGTGATCGAGGCCGCCGGCACCGACGACGCGATCGCGACGGCCGTGACGGCGGTCCGGCCCGGCGGGCGGATCGCCCTTGCCGGCATCCCGTCGCAGGATGCGTCCGCCTTCCCCGCGGCCATGGCCCGCCGCAAGGGTCTGACGCTGGCGATGGTGCGCCGGATGAACGCCACCTATCCGCGGGCGATCGCCCTGGCACGCGACGGCGTCGATCTCGATTCGCTGGTGACCGAACGGCTGCCGCTGACCGACGCGGGCAAGGCGTTCCAGGTGGCCGCAGATCGCCAGGGCGACAAGGTGGTGGTGTCGGTGTCCCACGCCCGCGCGTGACGGCAGTGCAGCCGCGAAGGCGGGACCCGGGACGGTCGAAGGTGCACAATGTAGGCCGCGGTAGGCCGCGATCGACGATCAAACGGGTTCGTCGGCCGTCGCCGACGAGAGGGGAAGACGACGTGTTGGACCCGATCGGGTATCCGTGACCGGCGAGACCACGACGCTGCGCATCGGCCTCATCGGAACGGCGTTCATGGGCCGGGCGCACGCCCGCGGATACCAGGGCGTGGCGTCGATGGCCAGCCCGACGGCAGCACCGTGCGCCCTCGAGGTGGTCGCCGGGCGTGACCGGGCGCGCCTCGCCGAGTTCGCCGGTCGCTTCGGCGTGGGCCGTACCACGCTGGACTGGCGCGAGATCGTCGACGACCCCGCGATCGACGTCCTGGACGACTCGGGGCCCAACGATCTGCACGCCGCACCCACCATCGCCGCGGTGCGCGCGGGCAAGCACGTCATCTGCGAGAAGCCGCTCGGCCGCGACGCCGCGGAGTCGTATGCCATGTGGCAGGCCGCGGCCGAAGCCGGCGTGGTTCACATGTGCGCGTTCAACTACCGCTTCGTCCCGGCGATCCGCAAGCTGCGCCAACTGATCGACGACGACGTCATCGGGCGGCCGCTGCACTTTCGCGCGCGCTATCTGCAGGACTGGCTGTGGGATCCGCAGACGCCCGCCACGTGGCGCCTGGACGCCGGCAAGGCCGGCTCCGGTGCCCTCGGCGATCTCGGTTCGCACGTCGCCGATCTCGCGCGGTACCTCGTCGGCGAGATCGCCGAGGTGACGGGTGCCACGACGACGTTCCACCCCCGGCGGCCCGGCGGTGCGGTCAGCGTCGACGACGCCTTCGCCGCCACCGTGCGCTTCGACGGCGGCGCCATCGGCACGTTGGAGGCGTCGCGGGTGGCGCGTGGGCACGTCAACGACCTGTCCATCGAGATCAACGGCACCAAGGGATCCGCCAGATTCGGCGTGGAACGGCTCAACGAACTCGAGGTCGACGCCGGTGACGCCACCGCCGGGGGTTCGGGTTTCCGGCGGCTGCTCGTCACCGAGCCCACGGACCCCTTCATGGCGTCGTGGTTCCCACCCGGTCACGTACTCGGCTGGGAGCACACCTTCGTCCACGAACTGCAGCACTTCCTGGCCAGCGTGCGCGACGGCGGCTCGGTGCGGCCGCACGGTGCGGACTTCGAGGACGGGTACCGCGCGGCGTTGATCTGCGACGCGATCGCGCGGTCGCAGGAAACGGGTCGGCGTGTCGCCATCGCCGAGGTAACCGGGCAGCACCGGGCATGACTGGTACTGTCCGCACTCGGGGCGGGGATCCACCGAGGGAGCAGTGATGGCCGAGAAGATCGTCCGCCAACTCATCGACGACATCGACGGTTCCGACATCACCGACGGCGGCGGTGAGCGGGTGGAGTTCTCCATCCGTGGCGTGAGCTACCAGATCGACCTGTCCGCCGCGAACGTCGCCAAACTCGACAAGGCCCTCAAGCCGTTCGTCGACGCGGCCATGCGGGTCGGTGGTGCGCGCAAGCAGCGCAGCCCGGTCAGCAGCGGTGGGGGCGGCGGCAAGACGTCACCGGAGCAGCTCGCCGCCATTCGCGACTGGGCCCGCCAGAACGGTTACGAGGTGTCCGATCGCGGGCGGATCAAGGCGGAGGTCATCGAGGCCTTCGACGCGGCGCACTAGCGCCCGCTCACCCCAGCGTCACCGCGTCGCCGACGCGCACCTCACCGGCGCTCACGACTTCCAGATAAGTTCCGACGCAGGGTAATTCGCCGAAGTCGAAGCTCCGAACCCGGTTCTGGGCCGCGGGTGTGCGCAATGCGTGTCGCGCGGCGGGGAGGTCGCCGTGCTCCAGGGTGGGAATCACGCACCGCGGTGTCGGGCCCATCGCGCGCAGGGTCACCTCGCCGATGTGGACGAGGCGCCCCGTCCAGGCGTTCTCGGCATAGGGCGGATGGTCGGTCGGGGTGTCGATGACGACGTTCGGCCGGTAGCGCACGGCTTCGGCGCCGACCTGCGCCAGCGTCGCGGTGGTGACGGCATGCACCGGGGCGAAGTCGGTGAACGACGACCCGGGCGTCGCTTCTGCGAGTTCGAGCAGCGGCGCGTCGACCTCGGCGTCCAGGCCCCGCTCCAGCACCTGATCGGGGTCGGCACGCTCGAGCGTGGCGCCGGCCGGGCGCTCGTGCGCCAGGCGCACGCGGCGTCCCACGAAGGCCGACAGCGCGTCGTCGACGTCGGCGTCGTCGACCGACAGTCGCGTGCCGTCGGGCAGGCGCATCAGGACGGTGCCGTCGGCGGCCGTCGCCGTGCACTGCAACAGCATTCGCCACCACCGCGCCTGCTTGGCGCTGGCCACGTGTCCCGTCGCCTCGTCGAGGAGTGCGTACCGACGGTCGCCCAGGACGCCGCCGGCGTCCATCCCCGTCTGGTCGACGCGCTGCCCCAACATCGACTTGACCGGGTAGCGGTACAGCGCGCCGACCGACAGTGACGAGACGGTATCCGTGGCCATCCGACCAACCCTAGCCGCCGTGGCTCGTCGCGTCGTTCCGACGGGTCAGCCGACGAGCACGGCCTGCACGTTCAGGCCGTATTCGGCCTCTGCGACGTCGATCACGGCGTCCACGGCCGCGCGGGCATGGAGTCCCGGATAGACCAACCACACCACGACGTCGAGTTCGCCGATGGCGCCGAGTCGTCGGGCCAGGGTCGCGAGCAACTCGAGTGTCGCCCGCTGGCCGGCGAACTCCACGACCAGGCGAGGGGTGGCGCCGACGTCGGCGAACGACGCCAGCCCGCGCAGCAGGTGGTCCCCACGGACCTCGGCGGTGCCGATGCGCATCGGGAGCAGATGTTGCCGTGACGACGAGAACCGTTGGTCGTCACCACTTTCGATCTCCCCGGTGAACCTGCCGATGGAGTCGAACAGATCGTGGCGCGAGCCGACGTTCTTGAGCGTGATGGGTGTGACCGACAGTCGCGGTGGCTCCGTCGGCGACGCCACCCGGCTGCGGTGATCGCCGAGTAGCCCGGCGACGGTCTGGGCGTCCACCTCGCCGAGGAGCTCGTCGCGTTGGAGCAGGGGGCGGTGCACCGTGCGGTACTCGGCGGGGGTGCGCTTGAACCAGTCGGCGAAGCATCGGGTGAAGTACTTGACGTCGGAGAACCCGCACCGTGCGGACACGTCACGCATCACGAGATCCGTCGTCAGCAACAACCGTTCGGCGAGCATCACGCGCTGCGCGGTGACCATGGCGCTGAAGCTCATGGCGGTGGTCTTCTTCACGAAGTGTGATACGTAGGACTTCGAATAGTGGTGCGCCGCAGCCACGTCGGCCAGGACGTCGCGGCTGTCCAGGTGTGCGCGCATCGTGGCGGTGATGGCGTGCAGGCGAGCGCGCTGGGCGGCGCTGAGCGGCTGATCGCGCTGGTAGTAGTCCTGGATCGAGTACTCGTGACACAGCATGTCGACGACCTGGCGCCCTCGCGCGTCGAGGCGTTCGGCATCCGGCGTCACCACGCCGGCGTCGACGACGTCGAGCAGCAGGCCCCGCAGCAACGCCTCCTGCCTACGGTGGCGGGCCAGGTCGAAGGACTCGCACGCGAACATGATCCGGTCGACGAACGGGTCGACGTCGCGGAAGGCCGCCAGGTCGGCGTGCACGACCGCGGTGACGTTGTCCTGCGATCCTTCGAGCAGGTGCGGATCGAGCCGGTTGAGCACCACGTAGTCGCCCGCGTCGAGGTCGAAGTCCTCGCTGCTGACCTTGACGTGCAGCGTGCCCGCGAGCACGTACACCATCTCCAGGGCATTGGGGTGCGCGTGCAGGTTGGTCCGCCACACCTGCCGGACCTCGGCCCGCACGCGGCTCCCCGGCGGGAAGGTCACCACGACGTCGAACATCCACCCAAGGTAGACCTCGTCGCCCGGCCGCGGTCCTCGCTCAGCGTGCCGGTTCCGGCTCGACGTCGTCGGACACGTCGATCTCCACGGGTGGCTTCCGGAAGCCCTTCGTCGACACGGCCAGGTAGCAGATCCCGAGCGCCAGCCAGACCAGTCCCAGGGTCTTCGCGGCGTCGTCGACGTTGTACAGCAGCACGGCGCACACCGCCATGCCGGTGGCCGGCACCACCAGGTACCGCACCAGGTCGAGGCCGCGCCTGCGCCGAGCCCGGATGAAGAAGTGGCTGATCACCGAGTAGTTGACGAGCACGAAGCCCGACAGTGCGCCGAAGGCGACCAGCGATGCCGCGCCCATCAGGTTGTCCGAGTAGAAGATCGCGGTCAGCGCGATGCCCGTCATCAGCAGGATGTTGTTGACGGGCGTACGCAACCGTGCGTGCAGTACCCCGAAGAAGCGCCGTGGCAGCGCACCGTCGCGGCCCATCCCGTACAGGATGCGCGACGCGGCGGCCATGCCCGCGATGGCGCACACCATGCTCGCCAGGTTGTCGGTGACGAGGAAGGTCGTCGAGAGCGCGTTGCCGCCGAGACGCCCGAGCAGCTCGAAGATGCCGGCGTCGGGGTCCTGCACCTCCGAAGCTGCTGTCGGCCAAGCGATCTGCATGAAGTAGGAGATGACCGAGAAGCCGACGCCTGCCGCGATGGGCACGATCAGCACGGCCCGCGGCACGGTCTTGGAGGGTTCGACGGTGTCCTCGGCCATGGTGGAGACGGCGTCGAAGCCCAGGAAGGACGCCGCCAGAATCGAAGCCGCCCAAAGGATGTCGGGAGCATGGAACGTCGCGGAGTTGAAGACCGCGGTCGCGTCGAAGAGCGTTCCCGAGCCGTTGCCGCGCATGACGTAGACCACGACGATCACCACGAGCGCCACCGAGAACAGGATCTGCGCGGCGATCACCACGGAATTGATGCGGCCCGCGATCTTCACGCCGAACACGTTGGTGACCGCGCCGATCGCCGCGGCCAACACGATCCACGCCCACACCGGCACCGCAGGCACGAACTCGTTCATGTAAATGGCCACCAGCAGGTAGCACACCATCGGCAGCAGCACGTAGTCGAGCAGCATCACCCACCCCGCAAGGAACCCGAGGTGCGGATGCACGGCCCGGCGCACGTAGGTGTACGCGCTGCCGGCCACGGGGAACGCCCGCACCATGGTCGCGTACGAGTAGGCGGTGAAGAACATCGCGACGGTCGTCGCGACGTACGCCAGCGCCATCATCCCGCCGGTCAGCGTCGTGATGATGCCGAAGTAGTTGAACACCACCGTCGGAGCCAGGTACGCCAGCCCGAAGACGACGAGGTTGCGCAGCGTGAGCACGCGCTTGAGTTCGGGACGTTCGGTCATGGGTCGAATGTAGGAAGTCCGCGCCCCGCGAGCACAGCACCACGGCGCTCACTCGACATGACGATGACGCTCAACGCCCTGCGACGGCGCCGCGGCGACCGCGGGCGTCGGTAGCTTCGCCGTCGTGAACCTGGCTCTGGTCAATGCGACGGTCCATACCTGCGACGACGCCCGGCCCACCGCCGACACCGTGGTGGTGCGCGATGGGCTGATCGCCTACGTCGGCACCCAGGACGCCTGGCAGAACGCCGACGACCTGCCCGTTCGCGACCTGGGCGGGCGCACCGTCGTCCCCGGCTTCGTCGACGCCCACACCCATCCGTCGATGGTGGCGCAGAGTTCGTGGCACGTGCGCTTGCCGTGGACCGAGGACGTCGCCGAGATCCTGGCGTTCATCGAGGACTACGTCGCCGCGCACCCCGTCGAGGAGGCGCCGTTCGTCTACTTCGAGTACTACCCGAGCGCGACGTTCCGCGACGGCGGGCCCACCAAGGAGCTGCTGGACTCCGTGGTCTCGGACCGGCCCGTGCTGTGCCAGGACTTCAGCGAGCACGAGCACTGGGTCAACAGCGCCATGCTCGAGCTGATGGGCGTGACCGCCGAGACGGCGGACCCGGTGCCCGGGCTGGAGGTCTTCGTCCGGGACGAGGACGGCGAGCCGACGGGGCTGGTGCGCGAGATGGCCCACCGGCACTTCCTCGACGCCATGTACGACCGGATCGGCTGGCGGCCCCCCGAGGAGCTGACGCCCGAACGCATCACGCCGTTCTTCGACTTCATGACCGCCCATGGGGTGACGTCGGTCTTCGAGGCGCTGCTCGAGGACGAGGAGCTGCTGAAGTCGCTGGCGATCCTCGACGAGCGCGGGGAGTTGCACGTGTACTACCAAGGGGCACTGCGATTCGTGAACTCGCAGGACCTGCCCGACGTCTTGGCCCGGGTGGCTCGGCTGCAGGCGACGTACGGCAGCGATCACGTCGGCGTCAACACCGTCAAGCTGTTCCTCGACGGCACCAACGAAAGCGGCAACAGCGCCGTCATCGCGCCGCTGTGCAACCATCAGCCCGACCACTTCGGCGACATCGGCATGACGACCGACGAACTCACCCAGTGCTTCCTGGCGTGCAACGCCCACGGCGTCGACGTGCACATCCACCTGGTCGGTGACCGGGCCTTCCGCACGGCCTGCGACGCCGTGGAGGCGGCCCAGAAGCTGCTCGCCGACACCGGAGGCCCCTGGGACATTCAGGTCACGCTGGCCCACTGCGAACTCGTCGACCCGGCCGACATGTCCCGTCCCGCCGACCTCGGAATCCTGATCAACTGGACCACGCACTGGTCGGGTGGCTACTTCGGGGACGAAGCCGCCGAGCACCTCGGGACCGAGCGCTGGCGCCGGATGTATCGCTTCAACGAGATCGCCGACAGCGGCGCCACCGTCACGTTCTGCAGCGACGTCGTCACCGACTACGAACTGCACCGGGCCGCCCCGCTGCTGGGCATGCAGATCGCCGCGACCCGGGTCGACCCCGAATACCCCCTGGACCCGGCCACCTACCCCGGCAGCGTGCGGCCCGAGGCCGACGCCGCCCTCTCGCGGGACCTGTTGCTGAAGGGCTACACCATCAACGGCGCGCGGCAGCTGCGGCTGGCGGATCGGCTGGGCTCGATCGAGGTGGGCAAGGTGGCCAACCTCGTGGTGCTGGACGACGACCCGTTGCACGTCGACGCTCGGACGCTCGGTGACGTCGGCGTGGCTGCGGTGCTGTTCGAGGGCAGGGTCGTGTCCGGCCGACTGTGACGAGGTCGCGTCCGGCCGGCCGTGATGTGCCGCGAGGTGCGGCCGCAGGCGGGGCTGGAATGTCGTCGACCCCGTTTGCTAGGGTGCGGCCAAGCCCGACGGTCGACCGGATCGGATGGTCGACGGGGCGCGTAGTCGGGGAGTGCCGATGGCGACTTTCTCTGGTGACGTGACGGGTGCCGTCGTGCTGGTGGGTGCGCTGCTGATCGCGGTCCTGCTGGCCGCGGGCTGGGTGTACGTCGATGCCCGCACCCGCAGCGCAGGCGGTCGTCCGGTCGTGTCGGCCATCGGGTCGGTGCCGTTGCGCACGCCGGCATCGTGGTTCGTCGCCTGCCTCCTGGCGCCCGAATTCGCCCTGCCGGAGTACGCCGACCGCCGTTCCTGACTCCGTTCCCGAGTCCGGCCAGCGCCCGGAACGTCGCCCCGAGAGCAGCCCCGAACACGCCCCCCCGGGAACCGCCCCGAACACCGCCCTCGGGAACCGCCCCGAACACCGCCCTCGGGAACCGCCCCGAACACCGCCCTCGGGAACTGCCCCGAAAAGGGTTTGTGCCGTCCCGCTCGCCTCGGCACCATGGTGTGACGACGTTACGCGACCACGGGGAACGACCGGCAGGGGTCGAGCGGGGTCGAGGGGGAGTCGAGGGGGATCGGAAATGCGTTATCGCAGGGGTGACACCGTCGTGACGAAGACCGACATCTCGGGCCACAACGTACCCGACGTGCCCGCGGGCACCGGCGGAACCGTGGTCGCCACGACGGCATTCGGCAAGCCCAAACGCGTGCACTTCGAGTTGCAGACGGGCTTCGGCCTCAAACGGTTCGACGTCGACGTGGACCACGGGCAGGTCCGCTGAGGAGGCCCGTTCGCGACGATGCCCCGCCACCGCAGTGGTGACGAGGCATCGACGCGAGCGCCGGCGTCGGCGCGGGGATTCAGGCGAGCGCCGGCGTCGGCGCGGGGATTCAGGCGAGCGCCGGCGTCGGCGCGGGGATCAGGCGAGCGCCGGCGTCGGCGCGGCGATCAGTAGGTGGGCACGAAGGCGCCGTTGAGCCACACGCCCCAGTGCTGCCAGCCCTCGTCCCACACCTGCGGCTGGCCGTTGGCCCACAGCGGCTCGACCGGCTTCGGCGGCGCCCAGGCGGGCGGCTGGCCCGGCGTGGGCCCGGCGGGCGGAACGGGCGGCATCGGCGCCGGTTCGGCGGCCGCGACACCGGCCGCACCGGCACCGAGGGCAGCGCCCACGAGACCCGCGGTGACCAGAGCCTTGGCCACGACACTGCGCACCTTCACGATCATTACCTCCTACGTGTCGACGGGCGGCCCGTGGGCCGCGTGTGCGCGGGGATGATTGCCCGCACGCGCGACGGTCAAACACCGGCGCGTCAGCCGCCGATGACGAAGTGCCACGTGCCGGCGGCGACCGACGTCGCGATGGCCGCACCGGCGATCGCGAATCCGGCCGCGACCACCGCCACCTCGCGGCCACCGAAGGTCGACTCCCGCGCCCACGTGCGGGTGGGCGACGCACCGAAGCCGCGTGCCTCCATCGCCGTCGCGAGTTTCGAACCGCGTCGCACCGCGAACACCAGCAGCGCGAAAGCCTGCCCCAGCAGTCGCCGCACCCGCGCGTGATCGGCGACGCCGCGCGCCCGGCGGGCGTACCCGAGGTACTGCCAGTCCTGGCGAAGCAGACCCACCATGCGCAGGCCCGCGAGCGCGCCGATGACGAAGCGCGCGGGCAGTCGTAACAGCTGCCCGAGCCCATCGGCCAGCTCCGTCGGCGTCACGTCGGCGAACAGCAGCGCCGACGGCAAGGCGATGGCCAGCACGCGCAGGAACATCGCCACCGCGAGCGCGATCGAACCGTCGCTGACGGTGACCAGCAGGAAGTGCCAGTGAACGGCGCCACTGGGCTCGCCGTAGAGCAGGTTCGTCAGCGCCACCAGCGCCGCCGCGGCGGTGATGGCGGCGCCGCGGACCGCCATCGTGCGCCCGCGCACGTGCAGCGCCAACAGCAGCGGGATCTCCAGCAGCAATGCGACGAGCGCCGACACCCAGTCGACGCTGCACACCAGCGCCACCGCGATGACGGCCGCCGCCAGCAGCTTGGCCACCGGGTTCACCGTCGCCCGGGTGGCCCGAGGCGCTGGGGTCACCGGGGTCGGCGGGGTCACTGGGTCACCCCCGCCGGGTTCAGAGCCACCCGTTCGTCGGCCAGGACCTCCACGAACTCCGCGTCGTGCGTCACGGCGACCACGGCCGTCCCGGCATCGGCGAGATCGGCCAGCAGCCGGATCAGCTCCTCCCACGTGCGTCGGTCCTGGCCGAACGTCGGCTCGTCGAGGATCACCACTGCGGGCGCCGTGACCAATGCCGTCGCCACCGACAGTCGCCGCTTCTCACCGCCGGAGAGGGTGTACGGGTTGCGATCGGCGACGTGGTCGAGCCGCAACCGCTGCAACACCTCGTCGCCGACGCGCCGCACCTCGGCATCGGGCATCTTCACCGCCCGCGGCCCCAGCTCGACCTCGGCGCGCACGGTGGGGGCGAGGAACTGATGCTCCGGATCCTGGAACACGCTGGTGATGCGCGTCAGCAGCTCGCGCGACCGCCAGCGATGCGGGGCGCGCCGCCGGGGGGACGGCGCGAACTCCGCCGCGGCCGCCAGGCTGCCGCCGAGCGGTGCCAGTAGGCCGCCCACCGTCAGCGCCAGCGTCGACTTGCCGGTGCCGTTGGGCCCGGTGACCGCGGCGACGCGGCCTGCGGCGATGGTGACGTCGAGTGCCGGGCCGACCACCACGCCGGGGCGGTGGCCGACCCGCAGGCCCTCGGCCACCAGCAGCGCGTCGCCACCCACGCGGTGGCGGCGGTCGACGTCCGGCGTCGGAGCGCCGGGCACCCACACCCCGGAATGCAGCAGGTGCGTGCGCTCCCGCCGCAGGGTCGGTTCCGGCTGCCCGTCGGCGACCACCCCACCGTCGGCGCCCAGCACGACGACGCGGTCGACGACGGGCAGCCACGCCTCGGTGCGGTGTTCGACCACCACCACGGTGGCCCCGGTGGCCTCGGCGACGGCGGCGACGGCGTCACGCACCTCGAGGACGCCCGCGGGATCGAGATTGGCCGTCGGCTCGTCGAGCAGGATCAGACCCGGCCGCATGGCCAGCACCCCGGCGAGCGCGAGCCGCTGCTTCTGGCCACCGGACAGCGTCGACGTGTCGTGTCCCAACGGCAGCTCCAGGCCCACCGCCTGCAACGCCTCGGCCACCCGCGGCCAGATGTCCTCCCGCGGCACCGAGAAGTTCTCCATGCCGAACGCGACGTCGTCACCGACGCGCGACAGGATGACCTGGGCATCGGGATCCTGCAGCACCATGCCGATCCGGGACCGCCGCGCGGCGGGGCGGCCGCCGTCGACCAGCAGCGTGCCCGTCTCGCGGCCCTCGTCGGATCCGCCCAGCAGTCCCGCCAGGCCGTGGAGCAGGGTCGACTTCCCCGAACCCGACGGGCCGAGCAAGAGCACCCGTTCGCCGGGGGAGACGTCGAGATCGAGATCGCGGACGGCCCAGTCGCCGTGGCCGGCGTGCTGCCAACCCCACCCGGAGACGGTGACGGCAGCGCCGCCCGCAGTCACCGGGAGGGCGATCCGGCCATCGCCCGGCCCGCTTCGAAGCGACTCAGCGCACCGGTCCTGGCCAGCCCCCGCACGACGACCCACGACAGCGCACCGGCCACCACCGCGCCGGACACGATCGACGTCAGCGCGTAGACGGCGATGAACGACGCCGTGGCACCGGGGTACCACAGGAAGCAGTCGTTGACCGCCAATGCCACTCCCGCCGTCGCACCCGCCAGCACCGCCACCGGCAAGCCCCAGCGCCGGTACAGGAACACGGCGAAGATCAGCTCCGCCCCGAGCCCCTGCACCAGACCCGACTCGATGGTGAGGATGCCCCACTGGTTGCCGACCAGGGCCGAGACCGTGGCCGCGACCACCTCGCCGTACAGCGCAGCACCCGGTTTGCGGATCACCAGTGCCGTCAGCACCCCGGCGAACAGCCAGCCGCCGCCCACCAGCCCCTGCAGGCCGGGTGCCACCGTCGCCAACGGGGTGGCGATGGGATTGGACGCCACGTTCCAGATGACGAAGATCAGACCCGCGGCGACGGCCAGCACGCTGGCGACCACGATGTCGACGACGCGCCACCGCACCGGCGGCCGACGCGACGACGGGTGAGACGAGAGGGGTGACGACTGCTCCACGCGAACTCCCTACGCCGGCATTACCCGGACAGGTTCAGACGGTCGACGGCCGGATAGCCGTCCTCTCAGCGCGCTCGGTACGCGCTCCCGTGTACTTCCCCCACAAGTTAGCGCAGGTCGCGGCCCCCACGCCATCCCGACCGGATCTCCGTGAACGCCCACGTGCGTTCGTCGGCCGTGGACCGGGCCACCAGGTCGGCGCGAGCGCGCGGCGCGTGCCGTGCGATGAAGTCCCGCTCTTGGGCCGCCCAGCGGTCCCAGTGCGGACGAAACGTCTCCCCGTCACGCGCCAGTGCACGCCGTTTGCGCACGTCGTCGGCGGCGTCGACCCAGACGCCGAGATCGGCGGCGGCCCGGTGCGCGGCGGTCAGCGTGCCGACCCCCTCCACGATCAGCCGCTGCCGCGCGGGCACGTCGTCCCAGCCGGCCGGGGTCCCCGTCGACCAATCCCAGCGCCGCCATCGGCCATTCCGGCCGGCCGTGCGGGGCGTCAGCAGTTCGGCCAGGACGTGCGCGGACGCCCACGCCAGCCCGTCCCACCCCGGATAGACGTCGTCGAGTCGCACGACCACGCTGTGCGGCCAGCGCTCGTGCAACCGGTCGGCGAGCGTCGACTTGCCCGACCCCGAACGGCCGTCGACCAGCACGGTCGTGGCGTCGAGGGCCACCAGCGCGTCGGCCACGTCCTCGGGTGTCACGTGGTCGCCCGCACCAGGAGCGGCACCACCCGCACGTAGGCGAGCATGCCGAGCAATTCGACCAGGGTTTGGGTGACCACGACGACGGGCGTGATCGCATACGCGTCGGGCAGGGCCAGCGCCAGCGGCAGCACCACCAGGCTGTTGCGGGTGGCGCCGCTGAAGACGAGAGCCCGCGTGCGCCCGACGTCCAGGCGCGCCAGCCGGCCCGCGTAGACGCCGACCAGGGCCATCACCACCAGGAACGCGACGTAGATCGGCACCACTCGCAGCACCTGATGGGCCTGGCCGGTGATCCTCGGCAGCTGCCCTGCAACCACCGCGAACAGCGCCACCGCCAGCAGCGGGACCATCGCGGAGGTCATCGCCGCGGCGACGGCGCGTCCGCTGCGATGCCTGACCGCGAGCGCCTGCGTGGCCCAGGCGAGTCCCAGGGGGACCGCGATCACGAAGCAGAACGCCTCGACGAACGGCCGCACGTCGACGACGTCGGCCAGCTCGGCGCCGACGAAGCCCCACAGGTAGACCGGCAGTAGGAGCAGTTGGACGAGCATCAGCACCGGGGCCGCCGCCAGGAGCCGCAGGTGGTCGCCGCCCGCGAGGCCGCAGAACACGATCACGTAGTCGATGCACGGCGTGAGCAATGTCAGCAGCACGCCGAGCAGGATCGCCGTCGGCAGCGACACGCCTGCGACCAGGCCGGCGACCACCAGAGGCACCACCGCGAAGTTCACCAGCAGCACCGTTCCCAGGAATCGCGTATCACGAAGCGCCGCAGTCATCGTCGTGAACGGCACCTGGAGGAACGTGGCGTACAGCAGGGCGCCGAGTACGGGTAGGACGCACGCCTCCCACACCGATCCGGTGCCAGGTGATGCCAAGCCGACGCCGACACCCGCGGCCAGTCCGGCCAGACAGACCGCGATCTGATGGCGTTCCAGCCACTCGGTCAAGGCGGATGTCCTTTCCCCTGGGGGCATCGACGATAATCCCCGGGTGAGTGGTGCACGGTACGGGTTCGGCGGTCTCGAGGCGAAGGACTTCGCGCAGGCCGCGGTGTTCGCAGGCCTCCTGGCGGCGCTCGGTCTGCCGGGCACCATCACCATCGGGCCCAGCGGGGTGCCCATCACGCTGCAGACCCTCGGCGTCATGCTCGCCGGATCGATCCTGGGCCCGCGCAAGGGCACGCTCGCGGTGGCGTTGTTCGCGGTGTTGGCCATCGCCGGGCTGCCCATCCTCGCGGGCGGCCGCACCGGACTGGTGTCGCTGTCGTCGCCGACCGCGGGGTTCTTCGTCGGATGGTTGCCCGCCGTGCTGCTGATCGGGCTGTTGACGGCGCTGATGATGCCGCGATACCGGCTCGGCTGGGGCATCGTGGTCAACGTCGTCGGCGGCATGGGCGTGATCTACGCGTTCGGCACGGTGGGCCTGCTGCTGCGCACCGACCTGTCGTGGTGGGCGGCCTTGTCCACCAACGGGATCTACGTTCCCGGTGACCTCGTCAAGGCCGTCGTGGCGGGGTACGTCGCCTTCCAGGTGCACCGCGCGCGACCGGGGCTGATCACGCCGTGGCGCACCAGGACGGCACCGGCCGCGGATGGCTGAGGACATCGTCGAGGACGGCGTCGCGGACGCGGTGTGCGAGGGCATCGTCTTCGACCGGGTGACCCACTCCTTCGGCGCGCGGCGGGTCCTCGACGACGTCTCGATCAGGTTGTCGGAGCGGCGAATCGGCATCGTCGGCGCCAACGGCAGCGGCAAGTCGACGCTGGCGCGGATGATCAACGGACTGGTGCTGCCCGACCGCGGCACCGTGACGGTGGGCGGCTTGGACACCCGACGGGCCACGCGGAAGGTGCGCCGGCGGGTCGGGTTCGTGTTCACCGACCCGGATCGCCAGATCCTGATGCCGACCGTGGCCGAGGACGTCGAACTCTCGCTGTCGCGGGAACGGCTCTCAGGCGAGGTGCGCGCGGCGCGGGTGCGGGAGGCGCTCGGGCGCTTCGGCCTTGCCGCACATGCCGATCAGCCCGCCCACGAACTCTCGGGTGGGCAGAAGCAGCTGCTTGCCCTGGCGTCGGTGTTGATCATGGAGCCGCAGGTGATCGTGGCCGACGAGCCCACCACGCTGCTGGACTTGCGCAATGCCAGGATGTTGCGCGCCGCGTTCGCCACGCTGGAGCACCAGCTGATCGTGGTGACCCACGACCTGGACCTGGTGGCGGACTTCGACCGCGTGCTCGTGGTCGACGGCGGTCGCATTCACGCCGACGATGCACCCGACGCGGCGCTGGCCGCCTACCGCCGGCTGATGACGTGACGTCGCTGGGCTACTACCGCCCGGGAACGTCGGTGCTGCACCGCCTGCCCGCGGGTGCGAAGCTGCTGGGTCTCGGCGCGCTGATCGTCGTGATGACGGTGGTGGTGACGTCGCCGTGGCGGCTCGCGGCGGCGGCCGCAGTGGTGGCGGCGGTGCTGGTGCTGGGCAAGCTGTCGGTGCGCACCATGGTCGGGCAACTGCGGCAGGTGATCTGGGTGGTCGCGGTCATCTTCGCGCTGCAGGTGGTGCTCACCGATTGGCGACGGGCGCTGGTGGTCTGCGGGGTGCTGGTGCTGTCGGTGGGTCTGGCGGCGGCCGTGACGTTGACGACGCGCACGAGCGACCTGCTGGCGGCCGCGCAGCGGGCCATGCGGCCGTTGGGCCGCTTTGGGTTTCCGGTGGATCAGGTGGCGTTGGCGTTGGCGCTGGCCATCCGCTCGATACCGCTGATGGTCGAGATCGTGCGGCAGGTGGAGGAGGCGCGGCGTGCCAGGGGGCTGCGGTTGACGCCGCGCGTGGTCGTGGTGCCCATCGTCGTCAATGCGCTGCGTACCGCCGATGGCTTCGGGGAGGCGCTGGCGGCGCGAGGCCTCGATGACTAGCGCGACCGTCGAGGTGGGTGCGGCCGCGTGAGACCGGCGGCGTCGATCAATTCTCGTTCGACGGCGGGCAGGTACATCTAGTGAGCAGGGCCGTGCCGGACGGCTGGGCGAATCATGCCGCGGCCCGCACGAAGGCCGCTCCGCGCGAATCGGATTGGGCCTCACCTGCCACACGGGCCACATCGGAGGGTGGTTGAAGATTTGCGCGCGGGCTTGTCGGTGGTCGAATGTATGTTCGAATCATGCGGGCGGGGATGGTGGGCGGGGCGGTGGCAGGGGCGGTGGCAGCGTTGCGTGCCGCTGTCGACGCGTTGGCCGGCTGTGACCTCGAATCACTCGACGCCGCCGAGCGGGTGGAGCTCCTGGCCGACCTGGAAACCCACCGCTGCCGACTGCCCGCGCTCGAACACCGCCTGATCACCTCCCTGAACGCCGACACCCCGCCATCGCAGTTGGGAGCCAAGAGTCTCGCCGACGTACTCCAGGTGCGGCTGAACCTGCACCCCAGGGAAGCCAAACGCCGCGTCGCCATCGCCGCCGACCTCGGGCCCCGACGTTCCCTGACCGGACAGCCGATGCCGCCCACGCTGCCCGCCACCGCCATCGCGGTGGCACACGGGGTGATCAACGCCGACCACGTGACCGCGATCCGCGACGCGGTCGCCAAGATCCCCACCCACGTCGACCCAAAGCAGCGGTCGGAGTTGGAGGTCGCCTGGGCGCGGGCCGCGATGTCGATGGCGCCGCATCAGTTGTCCACTGATCTCAAGCGTGCGCTGTATCTGCTCGATCAGGACGGGCCGGAACCCACCGAGGACGACGGTATTCGCCGTCGCGGCATGACCGTCGGGAAGCAGGGCCCCGATGGCACCGTCGCGGTGAACGTGGTGATGACCGCCGCGGCGTGGGCGGCGCTGGAGGTGCTGTTGGCGAAGTTCGCCACCCCCGGGATGTGCAATACCGCCGACGACGAGCCCTGTGTGTCGGGGACACCGTCACAGGCGCAGATCGACGCCGATGACCGCACCCTGAGTCAACGGCGTCACGACGCGCTGGCGTTCCTCCACCGCACGGCCCTGGCCAAGGATGAACTGGGCCGGCTCAACGGGATTCCGACGGCGATCCTGATCCGCACCACGTTGAGCGACCTGGAGTCCCGCGCCGGCGTCGGGGTGACCGGCGGCGGCACCGTGCTGACGCGCCGCGAGATCTTGCAGCTGGCCGCCCAATCCACCACCACGGGATTCCTCACCCTGTTCGACGATGCCACCGGCAAGGTCCTCGACCTCTTCCAGACCCGCCGCACCGCCACCGTGGTGCAACGGCTGGCGTTGATCACCCGTGACGGGGGCTGCACCAAACCCGGCTGCACCGTGCCCGCCTACGGCTGCCAGGTCCACCACGCGAAGAGGGACTTCGCCGCGGGTGGCAACACCAACGTCAACGACAACGCACTGGCGTGTGGCAGTGACAACCGTCTCGTCGGCACGACCGGCGGCTGGACCACCCGCATCAACGAGCGCCACGACGTCGAATGGCTACCGCCCCCACTGCTGGACCGCGGCCAAACCCGGGTGAACACCTACCACCGACCCGAACGGCTCCACCCGCCACGTAGTGGCGGGGAAAGTGGCTGCGCGGCAATCGAATCGCGGCCCGACGGGGTGACGGACACCAGCGACGCAGCCGCCGACGCACCCGGTGACGCGAATACGGGTCCCACCATCGACGACCCGTGGGCACCCGAACGTCACCGGCCACGGGCGGCGCCGCCGTGACGGCTGCCGTCAACGGATGTCGACGGCTCCTGGCCGACCATCGTTCCCGGCGGCTCCAGTGCCCGGCCACGCTCACACGTCAGCGCGGTCGCCACGTCGCCGGGTCGATCCGTCCGCCGTACACCGGGAGGTCGATGGGCGCGTCGCCGTCGACGAAGTGCGCCCACGGCCGCGTCACGTCGGCCGTCCCGAACGTGCGGGTGCGGCGCACCTCGTCGAGGTCGATGGTCGCCGCGAGCACCGCCTGCTCCGCACCGACGGCGGCGGCCAGGATGCGGCCCTGGGGATCCACCAGCAGGCTGCGGCCCTGACCGCGGGGGCCCGCGGCGTTCACACTCGCCACGAACACCTGGTTGACGATCGCATTCGCTTGCGCCAGAACCACTTCCTGCGCCCGGTCGCCGGTGGGTGTGAGCACGACGTTGAGCAGCAGCTCGGCACCCATCCACGTCAGCTGCCTGGCGACCTCGGGAAACCAGGCGTCGTAACACACGGTGAGACCGACCGTGCCCGCCCCGTCGTCCGTGCCCACCGGGAACGTGACGAACTCCGCCCCCGGCTGCACCTTCTCGAACGGTCGCCACGGGAAGATCTTGCGGTAGGCGGCCGCGCGCCGGCCCGCCGCGTCGAACACGGCCATGGTGTTGAAGATCCGGCCCGATGCGTCGCGCTCGAGGATGCTGCCCGGCGCGATCCACACCCCGAGTTCGGCCGCCAACGCGGCGACGGCCGTGCACGTCGGGCCGTCGAGCGCCTCGGCGTGGCGCGCCACCCCGTCCGCATCGGTCGGATCGAGGGCGCCCAGCAGGTGATGTTCCGGGAACACGAACAGCGTCGTGTGCGGGTACTGCCGCCGTAGGGCCCGCATCCGCTGCTCGAAGGCGTCGAACGACGCGACGGCATCGTCCTGGACGAGGGCGAGGGACAGTTCGCGTGCCATCGGCAGCCTTTCTGAACTAAATTTAGTTAGGAACCTACGGACCGATCCCGCACACTGTCAACGACCAGGGAGGCGTCATGGCGCGCAAGGGCAAGGCGGCGATCGTCGACGCCGGGCGGGCGGCATTGATCGAGCGCGGGATCGCCCGGCTCCGGCTTGCGGACGTCGCGGGCGCGGCGGGCGTCACCCCACCGGGCGTGCTCTACCACTACCCGGACATGCCCGCCCTCTTCGACGAGGCCTTCGACGTCTCGGCCGAGGAGTACTGCGGCGCGCGCCGGCGTGCCGTCGAGCGGCACGACGAGCCCGCGCAGCGGCTGCGGGCCTGCATCGCCAGCGGGGTGCCGCACACGCCGAGCCAACGTGACACCACCCGCCTGCTCATCGAACTGCAGCCCTACGTCCTGCGGGCACCCGGGCAGGCGCCGCGCTGGCAGCAGTTCGTCGCCCGCCAGGTCGACATCTACGCCGACGTCCTCGACGACGGCGCCGCCCGCGGGGCGTTCGTCCTCGCCGATGACGCGCGCGCGATCGGCGAGGACCTCGTCATGCTCGAAGACGGCTTCGCCGGCTCGGTCCTGGCCGGTACGCGCAGCGCGGACTACGTCGAGACGCGGCTGTGGGCGTTCGCCGCGACGGCGTGCTCGCTGGGCTGAGCAGCAGGCGCCTGCCCCGGCTGCGGCTCGGGCACCAGCAGCACCGGCACGGAGGTATGGGCCGCAACGGCTCCCGCCACGCTGCCGTGCAGATGACCGATGAGTCCGCTGCGCCGGTGCGGTGCCATCACGATCGCGCTGGCCCCGTACTGCTCGGCGGTGGCGACGATGCCCTTCCAGGTCGGCGCCGCCTCGACCGCGAGGCTGCACGATTCGAATCCGGCCGCCCGTGCCAGCTCCGCGCCGTGTGCCGCGGTGCGCTCGGCGGCGTGGCGGACCGCACTGGCTCGATCGACGTCGAGGTGCCCGTCGTCGACGGGTGTGAAGCCCACGTCGACGGGCTGCCACACGCACACCACGACGGCGTCGCGACGACCCGAGAGTTGTTCTGCGGCTTCGGAGATGGCGTGAGCCGCGCGCTGGGAACCGTCGTAGGCGATGACGACCGGGCCCTCGGCGGTGGTGCGGGGTGCCGCGACGGCCGCTGCGGTCGACGACGGTGCGGGCGGGGTGGCGTCGACGCCGCGGCGCAGCAGGGCCAACAGGGGCGGGGAGTACCAGGCCGGGGCGTCACCGTCGAGGAACTCGTCGAGATCGGGCGTGCTGGGCCGCGCACCGCTGAGCAGGTAGACCGCCACGCCGAACACGGCGCCGGCGATCGAGAGTCCGAAGCCCACCCACAGCGCGGTGATGGTGCCACCGAGCAGATCGCCTCCCGCCGTGGCGAAGTGGACGAAGATCGGGGCCACCATGAACGCCGCGACGGCGCGCAGTAGTTCGATGATGGCGAAGACGCGCTGCAGGCTGTTCGACTGCAACGAGAAGCCCGCGACGAACAGTGCGGGGGCCACCGTCGCCCCGAGCGCCAGACCCGTCAGCCCCGCCCCGATGAGCGCCAGCGGTTGGTTGGCGGGCAGCGCGTAGCGGAACACCACGATGCCGGCCGCCAGCAGCGCCAGGCCGACCAGCGGCAGATAGTGCATGGCCCGGCGGGTGATGACGGCGCCGAACACGAACGCCATGACGACGGCGCCGCCGAGTTCCGGCAGGTACAGCAGGCCGACGTGCACCGGGCCGTAGGTCTGCAGGAACACCGCGGCCGTCAGCGCGGTCGCGGCCACCGAAGCCGCCGCGGCGAACAGTGCGACGCCGACGCCGGCGACCGGGATGGCGCTGGTGAGCATGGTGCGGATCGTGAGAAGCGGCCGTGCGGAGCGGAATTGGTAGACGATCAACGCGACGATGAGCGCCAGACCGCCGAACATCGGCACCGTCACCGCCAGGTCGCCGAAGTCGTGGCTGGTGAGTTGTGCGGCGCCGACGAACGCGGCCGTACAGCCCACCGCGGCGAGCGCGATGGCCGTCAGGTCGCGCGGCGCGTCGCGGTCGGCAGGAGGCGCGTCCTCGAACGTCAGGATCGCGAGAAGCAATGCCACCGTGGCGATTCCGGCCACGATCCAGAACAGTGGCCGCCAGGCCTGCGCCTCGGCCTGCACGCCCCCGATGAACGGTCCCAACGCCACCGCGCCGAACACGCACATGTTCATGATGACGGCCGTGTTGCGCAGTTTGTCCCGGGGGAAGCCGATGGTCAGCGGGGGAGCGGCGGCGATCAGCAGCATGCTGGTGGCCAGACCCTGAAGGACGTGTCCGACGATGAACGTGGTCCCGTTCGGCGCGGCCGCGGCCACCACGGAACCGACGACGAGCAGCACCGCGTACGCCAGCAGCATCCGACGCTGCGGAAGGTGCTGGGCGAACTGCACGGCCAGCACGGTGCCGACGGCGTACGCGGCGTTGCCCAGCCCCGAACTCAGCGTCATGGTCTGCTCGGTCATCCCCAGCTGCCGGGTGATGATCGGCACCAGGGGATCGATGGCGGCTGACAGCGCAAGGTAGGGGATGAGGGCGAACGTGACCATGGCGGCCACTGCCGGATATCGGCCGGCCAAGGGGCCCTGGCGCATCAGATGGTCCTCGGGGCTGGTCGGGAGCTGCGGGCTGCTCGATCGGGATGGGACACGATGCCGCCAACGTTACCTGTGCTAACTATATTCCCGCGCAACGAGGTGACCCTGGTCACCATCGGCCGACGCGAAATCGTTGGCGCCGATCGGGTTTGGCTGCGGGGCCGGTGGTAAATCCCATCGCCATGACGTTCAGCCGCACGATTCGACGACCGTACCGAGATGCCTCGACCCTCCTCGTCCTCGGCGCCGCCGCCCTGATGTTCGGCGCGGCACCGATCGCCTCCGCGGATCCCTCCGATGCCGGCAGCTCCGTGACGCAGACCTCGTCGCCCTCGCCCTGCCAGTCCTCGACCGGCGCCGGCGGCGGTTCCGACGAATGCGCCGACATCTCTCCCGGCGGTCCCGGCTACAACGGCGTCGACCCCCGCGGCTGAGAGCGCGTGCCTTGCGGCCCCGGTGAAACTCATTCGCCGGGGCCGCCCTTCGCCCCTTACCCTGGTTAGCCACACGAACTAACTGGGAGACTTCATGACCACCGAGGCGGCGACCAGCCGGCGGGCCCCGGCCAGCGCCACCGTCATCATCGCGATCCTGGTGGGCTCGGCCTTCGTCATGATCCTCAACGAGACGATCATGAGCGTCGCGCTGCCGGCCCTCATCGTCGACCTCTCCGTGGCCGCCAGCACCGCGCAATGGCTGACCAGTGGCTTCCTGCTCACGATGGCCGTGGTCATCCCGATGTCCGGATCGTTGATGCAGCGGTTCCCCGTCCGGGGCATCTACCTGGCGTCGATGTCGCTGTTCTGCCTGGGCACCTTGGTGTGCGCGATGTCGCCGGGTTTCGCGATGCTGCTCGCCGGGCGCGTCGTGCAGGCGTGTGGCACGGCGGTCATGGTGCCGCTGCTGATGACCTCGGTGATGACGCTCATCCCGGCCGAGCGCCGCGGCCAGACGATGGGCACCATCTCGATCGTGATCGCGGTGGCCCCGGCCGTCGGACCGACCCTGTCGGGCTTCATCCTCGGCGCGCTGGATTGGCGCTGGATGTTCTGGTTGGTGCTACCGATCGCCGCGGCGGCCCTCGCGGCGGGGGCGACATGGCTGCACGTCGCCGCCGAACGTGCGACGCCGACCCCCATCGACGCCGCGTCGGTCCCGCTGTCGGCAGTCGCGTTCGCAGGGTTGGTGTACGGGCTGACGCTCGTCGGAGAATCCGATCACGGCGGCCAGGGCATCGCCGCCTGGGTGCCGCTGTCCGTCGGCGCCGTCGCGATGGTGGCCTTCGGCGCACGCCAGGTGTGGCTGCAGCGGCGCGACCGGGCCTTCCTGGATCTTCGGCCGTTCGCGCATCGCCGCTTCACCGTGTCGCTGGTACTGGTGATCCTCGGCTTCATGGCGCTGTTCGGCGCCATCATCATGCTGCCGCTGTACGTGCAGGACGTGCTGCGGCAGAGTGCGCTCGTCGCCGGCGTGGTCAGCCTGCCCGGCGGCATCCTGATGGGCCTGGCGGGTCCCCTGGTCGGCCGGATCTACGATCGCCACGGCGCCCGACTGCTGGTGGTCCCGGGTTCGCTGCTGCTGTGCGGGGCGCTGTGGGGCTATGCGACGCTGACGGCGACCTCGCCCATCTGGGAGATCATCGGCCTGATGACGGTCATGATGCTCGGGCTGTCGATGATGTTCACGCCGTTGATGACCGACGCCCTCGCCGCGCTCCCGGACCGGCTGTACTCACACGGCAGCGCCATCCTGACGACGCTGCAGCAGGTGGCAGGCGCCGCCGGTACCGCGTTGTTCATCACCGTCATGACGAAGGCGTCGGCATCCGGGGGTGCCCCGGACCTGCCGGGGGTGCGGGCGGCCTTCACGGTCGCCGCGGTGATCGGCGTGGTGGTGGTCGTCGTCGGGCTCTTCACGGGACGCCGGCCACTTCCCGCAGGCGGGACGCCAGTGCACTGATCTCCGCGGCGGGCACCCCCGCGCTTCACTAGGGTCCCTGGCATGGAGTTCGACGAGTACCGCACGTACGACGCCACCGGTCTGGCGGGCCTGGTCGCCGACAAGCAGGTGTCGGCAGCCGAATTGCTCGCCGTGGCGCGGGCCCGGGCCCAACGGGTCAACCCGTCCATCAACGCCATCGTGCGCGACGTCCCGGCGGCGCCGGCCGACGACGCCGCGGGGCCGTTCGCCGGAGTGCCCTTCCTCCTCAAGGATCTCGCGCAGGACTACGCGGGGCAGCCCACCTCCGGGGGATCGCGATCGCTGCGTGCGATGCCCGTCGCCGAGCACGCGACCGTGGTGCGCCGCTGGCTCGACGCCGGCTTGGTGATCTTCGGCAAGACCAACTGCCCGGAGTTCGGCGCCAAGGGCATCACCGAGCCCACGGTCTGGGGTCCGGCGCGCAACCCCTGGAACCTGCAACGCACCCCCGGCGGCTCGTCGGGCGGTTCGGCCGCCGCGGTGGCGGCGGGCATCGTGCCCTGCGCCGGCGCGAACGACGGTGGCGGGTCGACGCGCATCCCCGCGGCATGCTGCGGGCTGGTGGGTCTCAAACCCGGCCGCGGGTTGACGCCGATGGGGCCGGCCAGCGCCGAGTTCATGCACGGGGCCGCAGTGCAGGGCGTGGTGTCACGGTCGGTGCGCGACACGGCCGCGATGTTCGACGTGATGTGCGGAGGCGAACCGTGGGGGCCGTACGTGCCTGCGATGCCCGCGACGTCGTTCACCTCGGCGCTGGAACGCGAACCGGGACCGCTGCGCATCGGGGTGCGCGTGCCCTCGGCCATCACGCCGACGCCGCATCCCGAGGCCCGCGCCGCCGTCGACACCGCGGCACGCGTGCTGACCGACCTCGGCCACCACGTGGAGGAGTTGCCGCAGGCGCCGTTCGACGACGCGACGCTGGCCAAGGACTTCCTGCTGACGTGGTTCGTCTACATCGCCTGGCAGGTGGATCAGGCCAAGAAGCTCACCGGCGCGGGCGACGACGCGTTCGAACGCGACACGTTGATCATGGCCGCGCTGGGACGGGCGACCAGCGGCCTGGACTACGTCGACGCCGTCGAGCGGCGCCACGAACACACCCGCAGGCTCACGACGTTCTTCGACTCCTACGACCTGCTGCTGACGCCGACGCTGGCCACCCCGCCCCCGCGGGTCGGCGAGTTCGACCTGCCGGTGTCCCTGCAGCGGGCGGCCGACCTGTTGCTCCGGACGCGCACGGCGAAGGTGTTGAGCCACACCAGGATCGTCGACGACATGGTCGACAAGAACCTCGGCTGGGTGCCCTATACCCAGCTGGCGAACGTGACGGGCAGGCCCGCCATCTCGCTGCCGCTGCACTGGACGGCCGACGGGTTGCCGCTGGGCGTGCAGTTCGTGGCACCGCTGGCAGGCGAACCGCTGTTGATCTCCCTTGCCGCGCAACTGGAACGCGCACTGCCGTGGTTCGATCGGGTGGCACCGCTCTAGCTAGCGGGGTGCACCGCGCGGTCGGGTGCGGCACTGGCATCATGGCCGTCGTGTCAGAGTCGACGTCGCACCGTCTCCGGGTGGGCTGCGTGTACCGCCCCCAGGTCGCGCCCGAGCGACTCGCTGCCACGGCCCGTGCCGCCGATGCCGCAGGCGTCGACGAGTTGTGGTTGTGGGAGGACTGCTTCCTGACCGGCGGCGTCGCCACCGCCGCCCTCGCGCTGTCCCACAGTGACCGCCTCACCGTCGGGGTGGGCGTGCTGCCCGTGCCGATGCGCAACGTCGCGCTCACCGCCATGGAGATCGCGACGTTGGCGCGGGCGTTTCCCGGCAGGGTGCGCGTCGGCGTGGGCCATGGGGTCCAGGAGTGGATGGGCCAGATCGGCGCGAAGGTCGCCTCGCCGATGACGCTGCTGCGCGAGTACCTGTCGTGTCTGCGCGCACTGCTGGCGGGCGAGCGGGTGACGTTCGACGGGCGCTACGTGCACCTCGACGACGTCGCGCTGGACTGGCCGGCCCCGTACGGTACCGAATTACTCTGTGCCGCAACGAGTCCCAAGACGCTGCGACTGAGCGGCGAACTGGCCAACGGTACCGTGATCTCCGGCGGGACGTCGCCGGACGTGCTGCGCGCGGCGCTCGCGCACGTGCGCGAGGGACGGCGCGAGGCACCGACCGAGCGATGGGGTGTGGCCGCCGCGCCGCACTCGGTGGTGGCCTACGTTCCCTGCACCACCGGTCCCACCGCGCACGACGACCTGGCCGCCGAGATCGCCTTCTGGGGCTTCGATCCCGCGACCGACGTGGGGGTGGCGGGCGACGCCGACGCCGTTGCCGCGGGTGCGCGCCGCTGGGTGGACGCCGGCGCCGACACGATCGTGCTGCAGCCCACCGCCACCGCGGACGTCGAGGACTTCGTCGCGTTCGTCGGCGAGCGCGTGGCGCCGACGATGAAGGCCCAGGCTCAGGTCCAGGCCCAGGCTCACGCACGTGGCGACAACCCCATGCGCCCCAACGGCTGAGCCAGGTCTTCGTCAGATGCCGGCCGGCGCAGTGCCCGTCTGGCAGCAGGTGGCCTGCGAGGTGAGCCAGGTCGCGACGTCGAGCGCCCGCGAGGCCATGTCCCCGTCCACCGGTGCGGGGATGGCGGACGAGCGCTCCACGAGAGACCGCAGCGGCTGTACGCCGACGTCGAGCGCCGAGGGCACCGCGGGGGCCGGTGGCAGGCGATCAGCGCTCTGGCCCACCACCACGGTCACCTGCTGGACGACGTCGTCCGCGCGCCAGGTCCAGTCGAGGGCGTACCAGGGGCCGTCAACGGTGGTGGCGCCGTGCGCCGCGCGCGTGTCGCGGGGCAGGCCCGGGGCGTCGACGGGCACGTGCTCGACGGCGCCCGACGTGGGGTAGGAGATCGCGACGCCGATGCCGTCGAGCAGTTCGAGGGTTGGCACGGTGAGCACGTCGATCGCCGCGGCGGGCAGGCCGAAGTAGGCGGGCACCTCGTAGCGACGCAGGGTGCCCGCGGGCCCGATGAGCGCCGTCACGGCGGGGTAGTCGGCGACGGGTCGTTCGAGACCCGCCAGCGTGATCCACTCGGCGGCAGCAGAATCCACGACGAGGGCCGGCTTCGGGGGCGAGTCGACGGCACCGCACAGCACGGCGAGCACGGCCAGGGTGACCAGCGAGGCGCGCGAGGTGTGCCCCGGGGAACGCCGGGCGGGTGCGAAGGTGCGGGGACGTCGCCCGCCCACGCGCGCGACCAGCGTGACCAGGGTGACCGTGGCCAGCGGGAACAACGCACCCACGACGAACACCATCCAGGGCAGTGGCGCTCGCACCGCGGTGAGCGCGACGACCGCGCCGCTGGATGCCACGGCGTTGCCCATGGTCGCGAGGATGCGGTCGCGTGGTGGCGCGGTCCGGGTGGCGAGGTGCACGGCGGTGGTGGCCAGGATCGCGGTCACCATGGCGGTGGTGGCGTCGGATCCGCCGACCGCGGCCGCAGCCAACAGGTAGGGCACAGGGGTGGCACAGGCCAGTGCGAACGCCCAGACGTCCCAGGTTCGCGCGACGTAGCGGACGCCGAACAGCACCGCCATGGCCATCGCGAAGTACACCGGGGGCAGCAGGCGATCGACGTGCCAGAGCACCGCCATGGCCGGCGAACGGTGATGCAGCACGGCGATGCCGGTACACACCGGGACCCCGAGCAGGATGGCCAGGATCCAGTCGGAGCGGGAATCGCGGACGTCCACGGCAGCACGGGTGCGCAGGCCGACGACGACCAGCAGGACCAGCAGCGGTGCCACGACGACGTAGGCGGTGCGGGAGCCGGCCAGGGCGTCGCCGACGGCGGCGACGTAGGTCGGTGCGGACGCGACGGCGGTGAGCGCGGCGGCGGTGGCCAGCCGTGGCCAGAAACCGAAACGCTCGCGCCGGAGGTGGCGTCGCGGCAGCGGGACGTGCGTTGCGGCATGCGGCCCGACGGCCCCGACGGCCCCGACGGCCCCGACGGCTAGGTCGGTCATGGTGCGCTCCTCGACACGTCGTCGCCGCTGCGGGCATGGTGGTCGCATGCGGTGGCGCCGACAGCTAATTTGACGATTCCGTAAGAGCGCCCCTCGGTGAACATTCTGCATACTTTCGGCCCCGTTGTGAAACCACGTCCGTACCAAAAGTATGTGACGTGCATCACTATTACATTGGTGTAGTTTGCCGGCGCGGCGCCAACGCCGTTCGCGTTCCCGGTGGGTACGTCCCTAAATCCGCAGGTGAACAGCGTGCTCGCATCTCGACCGTGCGGTTGGCCGGCCGCCGAGCCGTCGGCGCGAAGATTGCCAGTCCGCGCCGAGCGTGCGTCGCGAACGTGATCGGCGGGCCGGGTCGCACCGTCGTGCGGTAAATCGGACCGCGGTCCACAAGCGTGGTCCACACGCCTGTGAAGCCTGGCTAGCGGTCGCGGGCCGCCACGCGCGACGTCCGTCGTCGGCGCTCTCGCGGATCGCGCCGCGTTCGTGACCGTGTCGACCCGCGTCGACGACGCGGCGCCGGTAGCCTGCCGCTCATGACACCGACCGGCCGCCGCCTGGACCGTGGTGCCCGGATCGCGGTGGTCTTCGTCGTCATCGCGATCGTGATGGCCTGCAGCGTCGGCGGGTTCCTGGCGAGTCGCTCGTTCACCCAGCAGACGTCGGCCCCCTTCGGCACCCCCGATTCCGACGGCCCCGACGTGGTGTCGCTGGACATGTTCATCACCCAGATCGACGTGCACAACCAGACGATGACGGCGGAGCTGGAGTTGGAGGACGGTCCGCTCGGCGGCCTCGGTGACGGGCTCACCGAGAACATCACGGTCGAGACCAACGCGCTGCGGTCGAGCGTCACCAAGTTCGCCAAGGGTGACCTGTTCCAGACCGTGATCCAGGACTTCGCGCTCAACGGCGGCATCACCGACTTCCCGTTCGACCGGTACAAGTCCTTTCCGTCCATCCAGGTCCTCGGCCCGGACGGCCAACCCCTGCCGCTGGAGGTGTCGGTCGCCAACATCGACGCGTTCTTCGCGGTGACGCCGGGCCTGGCGCCCGAGCAGGGCTGGCTGAACCTCGCCGTCGACGCCCGCCGCAGCGTGCCGACGATCGTGTTCGGCGTGTTCGTCATGGTGCTGATGCTGGGATTGGCCGCCTCGGCGGCGGTCGTCGCGTTCTACGTCGTGCGTACCCGCCAGGGCGTGGTGTACGGCGCGTACTCCGTGATGGGCGCGCTGTTGTTCGCCATGGTGCCGCTGCGCAACGCGGTTCCCGGCAATCCGCCCATCGGCTCGCTGATCGACTTCGCCGCATTCTTCATCGCCGAGGCGGTGATCGCGGTCTCGCTCATCACCAGCGTCGTCGTCGGGTACCGCCACCAGGTCGCCGCCGACTCGGGCTAACTCGCGTGCGGCGTCCTCGGCGTCACGTGCTTCGACCAGCCCGATGCGCACCGCAGCGTGCACGCCGCCGCCAGCACGCCGACGCCCGCCAGCATCTGGGGATAACCGACGTAGTGCGCCAGGGCGGCGAGCACGGCAGGCAGCAGGAAGCCGACGTAGGCCAACGAGTAGTAGACGCCCGACATCCCCGCCAGCTCGTGTGGCTCGGCGATCCGCTGGATCTCCAACAGGCCCGAGACGACGGCGATCCCGTATGCGCTGCCCAGCAGCATCGCGACGGCCAGGGCGAGGATCGGCGAGCGCACGACGGCGGTGGCGACGGCGGCGAACACCCCGACGGTGACGAGCGCCATCGACACCACGATCGCGCGGGCACTCGAACGGTCGTCGAGCCGCCGCGCGATCGGTTGCACGGCGACGCCGCACGCCAGCGTCAGCACCGTGAGCCCGGCGGTATACGGCAAGGCCCACGGGCCCAGCCGATCCGCGACCAGGGAGGGGATGATCGCGTAGGCGACCGCCGCGGAGCCGAAGATCCACGGCGCCATGGGGACCACGACGCGGGTGAAACGGGGATGCGCGGCGGCGGGCACCGCGAGGCGGCGCAACAGCCCGCGGGCAGGCGCCACGCGCTGGGTGTCGACGGTGCGCCGACACACCGCCCACAGTGCGGGCACGCACGCGGCCGCCTGCACCAGGTAGGTGAGCACCAGGGGCAGCGGTGCGAACGTCGCGAGCAGCCCGGCGCACAGCGGGCCGAAGCCCAATCCGAGGGTCAGGGCCATCGACGCGCGGCGGGCGCCGGCCCCGGGGGCGGGGCCGCCGTACGGCGGCGTCGACAGTTCGATGATCCAGGCCGACCCCACGGCCATGGCGATGCCGACCGCGACTCCGCTGAGCATGCGACCTGCGAACAGGGGACCGAACCCCCACACGTCGCCGGCCGCGATGACGAGGCTGCCCAGGGCCGAACTGACGAGCCCGACCACCGTCACCCGCCTGCGGCCGTGCCGGTCGGAGAACGCCGACGCCACGAGCAGGCCGGGGATCAACCCCAGCACGTAGGCGCCCAGCAGGACGTCGACGTCCACGCGGGTGTAACCGCCGTGCTGGGCGTAGGCGACGAGCAGCGGCGTGAACTGGTTGCCACCCCAGCCCATGCAGAACATGGCGACGCCCACGGCCAGCCACGGACTCAGCCGCCGTGGCCGCAGCCGTCGGCGCCGCGCGGCTGCGGGAGGGCTCGTCAGCACGTCGGTCATCGCAGGTGCACCCGGTAGGTGGTTTCGAGGTGCGCGACCAGCAGCGCCTCGAAGGTGGGCAGGTCCCGGCGGTCGATGGCCTCGGCCAGCCGACCGTGTTCGTCGACGAGCCGAGCGTGGCGGTGGGCGTCGGCGGCGACGGCGTTGAGCATCAGCCGCTGCCGATCGTGCAGGGCGCCGTAGAACCGGCGCGCCAGGGCGTTTCCCGCGTGATCGACGATGCGTCGGTGGAACGCCGCGTCGGCTGCTGCGAAGGCGGTGGCGTCGCCTGCACTGCGGCGCTGCTCCTCGACGAGGTCCTCGAGTTCGGCGGACAACCGCGCGACGGCGTCGGGGTCGTGGCACAGCCGCCGGACCGCTGCGGTCTCCAGCGCCAGGCGCATCTCGAGGACGTCGACGGCGTCGCCGGGATCCACCGGCACCACCACGGCGCCGCGGCGGGGTTGCAGGTCCAGCAGGTCCTCGGCCGCCAGGCGCAGGAAGGCCTCGTGCACGGGGGTGCGGCTGACGCCGAGCCGACCGGCCACCTCGACCTCGCTGAGCAGTTGGCCGCCCCGGAGTTCGCCGGCCAGGATCTGCTCCTTGGTCAGCGCGTAGGCGCGCTGCGCCGACGACGAGTCGTGAAGTGCCACGACCGCGACGATACGCCTTGCATGCAAGGTTGCATGCAAGCTGTCACGAGCATCACGCCCGGCCCCGTGCCCGCAGCAGGCAGCCGCCCGCAGCGACCAGCGCCGCACCCCAGCCCACCGTGCGCGCCAGCGCGATGGTGGGCGCGATGTCGGCCGGCGCCGGCGGGCGGCCGTGTCCCATCAGCGCCCGATGCTCGGTGCGGTTGCCGTAGTAGGTGTTGGTTCCCCCCAGTCGGATGCCCAGGGCCCCGGCCACGCTCGCCTCGATCACCCCGGCATTGGGGGAGGGGTGGCCCGCGGCGTCGCGCCGCCATGCCGTCACCGCGCCCGCCCGGTCCGGGCCTGCGGCCACCGTGAGCAGCCCGGCCAGCCGCGAACCCGGCAGGCCGACGAGGTCGTCGCACCGCGCGGCCGCCCACCCGAACCGCTCGTACCGGTCGCTGTGGTGCCCGACCATCGCGTCGAGCGTGTTGACGGCGCGGTGGCCGAGCAGGCCCGGTACGCCGGCGACGGCACCCCACACGTACGACGTCACCACGGCGTCGCTGCAGTTCTCGGCGACGGACTCGATGACGGCGCGGGCCACCTCGTCGGCGCTCAGGTTCGAGGTGTCGCGGCCGACGAGGTTGCGCACCTGCCGCCGCGCGCCGGGGAGATCGTCGGCGGTCAGCAGGTCCGACACGGCCTGTGCCTCGCGCTCCAGCGACCGGCCGCCCAGTACGCACCACGTCGCCACGGCGGTCACCGCGATCCGGGTGGCCGGTCGTCGGATGTGCCGCTCGACGGCCCAGGCCGCCGCGGTGACGCCGCCGACCAGCACGACCTCGAAGACGATGCCGCGGCGCCGACTGTCGGCGTAGGTCGCTCGCTCGAGTGCCGCTGCGGCACGGCCGAATCCGGCGACCGGATGCCCTCGGCGCGGGTCGCCGAACGCGCGGTCGGCGACGTGACCGAGCAGCAGTCCCGCGGCGCGCGCGGTCAGCGGGTGCACGGTGGGCCGGCGGATCGTCGGCCGGAACCTAGGATGACGGCGTGCGGATTCTGGTCACCGGCGGAGTGCGGTCGGGCAAGTCGAAGCACGCCGAGGCGTTGCTGGCCGGGGCCGACGGTGTCACCTACGTCGCACCGGGTCGCGCCGCCGACGGCACCGACCCGGATTGGGACGCCCGCGTCGCGGGACACCGCGCTCGGCGGCCGTCGACGTGGCGCACCGTGGAGACGGCCGACGTCGCCGCGGCGGTCGCCGCCGCGGAGCGCGCGGTGCTGGTGGACTGCCTCGGCACCTGGGTGGTGGCGGTGCTCGACGGCCTCGGACTGTGGGACGAACCCGCGCAGCGGTGCGCGGCCGCCGTGGAGCAGCGATTGAACACGTTGTGCGAGGCCTTGATTCGCGTGCCGGACGCCGTGGTGGTGACCAACGAGGTGGGCCTGGGCGTGGTCCCGTCGCACCGCTCGGGGGTGGTGTTCCGCGATCTGTTGGGCGTGGTCAACCAGCGCGTCGCCGAGGTGTGCGACGAGGTGCACCTGGTCATCGCGGGCCGCGTGCTGACGCTCTAGGGCGCGCCTCACCATTCCGCGCCTCACCATTCCGCGCCTCACCATTCGATGCCCCGCTGGCCCTTCTGTCCGGCGTCCATGGGGTGTTTCACCTTGCCCATCTCGGTGACGAGGTCGGCGATCTCCACCAGGGCGGGGTCGGCGTTGCGTCCCGTGATCACCACGTGCTGGTGGCCGGGCCGCTCGGCGAGCGTGGTCACCACGTCGGCGACGTCGATCCAGCCCCACGTCATCGGATAGGTGAACTCGTCGAGCACGTAGAGGTCGTGGGTCTGCTCGGCCAGCCTGCGCTTGATCTCCTGCCAGCCCTCGACGGCCGCGGCCGCGTGGTCGGCCTCGGTGCCGGCCTTGCGCGTCCACGACCACCCCGAGCCCATCTTGTGCCACTCGACCGGCCCACCTTCGCCCGTCTGCGCGTGCAGGGCGCCGAGGCGCTCCAGCACCGTCTGCTCGCCGATGCGCCACTTGGCCGACTTGACGAACTGGAACACCCCGATGCGGAACCCCTGGTTCCAGCCGCGCAGCGCCAGCCCGAACGCGGCCGTCGACTTCCCCTTGCCGTCGCCGGTGTGCACGACCACCAGCGGCCGGTTGCGCCGCTGTCGCGTGGTGAGCTTGTCGTCGGGTACCTCGGTGGGTAGGCCGCGGGGCATGTCAGGCCGCTCCGTTCACGATGTCGGTGAGTGCCTGGGCGTCCACGCGGGCCAGCGGGACGTGTTCGGCACCAAGGTGTTCGGCCAGCGTGCGGGCCAAACCCAAACGCATGCGCCCACTTTCGCAGTCCACGACCACCGCCGCGACGTGGTCGCGTGCCAGCCTCGCGGCGGCTGCCTGGGAGCGGGCGACGGCGTCGCCGCCCGCCGTCGCGCGCCCGTCGGTCACGACGACCAGCAGCGGTCGACGGCCGGGGTCCCGCAGCCGTTCGCGACGCACCACGTCGGCCGCGCACAGCAGCCCCTCGGCCAACGGCGTGCGGCCGCCCGCGGGCAGGTCGTCGAGCCGCCGGGCCGCCGCGTCGATCGAACGGGTGGGAGGCAGGGCGACGTCGGCTCCGACGTCGCGAAACGTCACCAGGCCCACGGTGTCCCGGCGGCGGTAGGCGTCGAGCAGCAGCGACATGATGGCGGTCTTCACCTGTCGCATGCGCTCGCGGGCCGCCATGGACCCCGAGGCGTCGACGACGAACAGCACCAGGTTGGCCTCGCGGCCCTCGCGCACCGCGCGCCGCAAATCCTCGGGGCGCAGGAGCACCCGGCCCCCGGTGCGGCCCCGCGCCCACTGCCGCGGCGCCGCGGCGCGCACGGTCTCGACCAGGTGTACCCCGGTGCCCTCGCCGGCCACCGGGGTGGCCCCGGTGCGGCGGCCCGACGACGTGCGGGCCCGGCTGCGCCGGCCTGCCTGTCCGCTGCCGACGCCGGCCACCGTGAACAAGCGCGTGCGATAGGGGTCGGATGCGGGGACCGCGGGTGGTTCGGATGCGCCCGATTCGGCTGTGCCGCCGGTAGTTCGGTCGTCCTGCGGCGAATCGGCACCCGGTGGCGCCGGGGTCGGTTCGCCACCGCCGGGACCGTCCGGATCGTCGGGACCCTCGGGGCCCTCGGGACCCTCGTCGGGGTCGGGCGGGGAGTCGGGCGGCAGCAGGTCGTCGAGTTCACCGTCGTCGAGACCCGGGGTGTCGAACGGGTTGCGGCGGCGGCGGTGCGGGAGCGCCAGCCGCGCCGCCACCCGCAGGTCGTCGGCCGTCACCGCCTCCCGGCCCTGCCAGGCGGCGTGGGCGGCCGCGGTGCGGGCCATCACGATGTCGGCCCGCATGCCGTCCACGCCGAAGGCCGCACACACCTCGGCGATCTTGAGCAGGGCGGCGTCGGTCATCGTGACGCCGGCCACGCCGGCGCTCGCCGCGGCGATCCGCACGCGCAAGCGGTGCTCGGCGTCGGCCCAGCCGGCGCGGAATGCCGCGGGGTCGGCGTCGAAGGCCAGTCGGCGACGCACCACCTCGGCGCGCAGCGCGGGGTCTCGCGGTGCGGCGACCTCGACGGTGAGCCCGAAGCGGTCGAGCAACTGCGGGCGGAGCTCGCCCTCCTCGGGGTTCATGGTGCCGACGAGCACGAATCGTGCGTCGTGCGTGACGGATACGTTGTCGCGCTCCACGGTGAGGCGGCCCATCGCGGCGGCGTCGAGCAGCAGGTCGACCAGGTGGTCGTGCAGCAGGTTCACCTCGTCGACGTAGAGGATCCCGCGGTGCGCCTTGGCCAGCAGGCCCGGTTCGAAGTCGACGGCGCCGTCGCGCAGGGCGCGCTCGAGGTGGAGCGAGCCCGCAACGCGATCCTCGGTGGCGCCGACCGGGAGTTCGACCAAACGCACCGGCCTGGTCTCGACGACGGCGTCGGGGCCGAACGGGCCATCGGGGGACGAGGCGCCGCCCCTGGCCGGGTCGGTGGAGAACCGGTCGCCCGCGAACACCTGGATGTCGGGTAGCACGTCGGCCAGGGCGCGCACCAGCGTCGACTTGGCCGTGCCCTTCTCGCCGCGGACCAGCACGCCGCCGATGGCGGGATCGATGGCGGACAACACCAGCGCCAAGGCCATGTCGTCGAGGCCGCCTGGCGCGTCGGGATCGCCCCCGACGACCGCGGGGAAGGGATAGGACTGGCCCATGGGCTGCTTACGCTAGCACCGTCGTCACGGGGCCGGTCGGCGCGCCGTGTACCGCTCGGGGTGCACGACGTCGGCCAGTCGATCGCGGCCGCGCCAGCCGTGGCGTTGCAGGTCCGGCACGTCGGGAAGCGTGGCGACGTGCCCGACGCACAGCCATGCCACCGGTCGCACGTGCGCGGGGAAGCCGACCAGCTCCCGCAGGAAGTCCTCGCGGTAGAACGAAACCCACCCCACCCCAAGGCCTTCCGCGGTGGCCGCGAGCCACAGGTTCTGGATGGCGCACACCACGGAGTACAGCCCGGCATCGGGGATGGCGTGCCTGCCGAGAATCTGCGGGCCGCCGCGGTGGGGGTCGTACCCGACGACGATGCCGAGCCCCGATTCGCGAATGCCCTCGATCTTGATCGTGGCGAACGTCTCGGCGCGCTCGCCGTGCAGGCCCGCGGCGAACACCGCGCGCTCGGCGGCGACGTGGTCACCGAAGGCGGTCAACGTCGACTCCGACCGCACCAGGACGAAGTCCCAGGGTTGCGACATGCCGACCGAGGGCGCGGCGTGGGCGGCCGCGAGCACGCGTTCCAGCGTGGCCTCGTCGACCGGGGCGCCGGTGAATTCGCGGCGGGTGTCGCGGCGGCGGAACACCACGTCGTAGAGGTCGGTGGACGGGCTCATGGCAGCCCCAGGTGGGAGCGGTCGCGGTGCGGGTCGTAGAGGTGGCTGTCACCGGCGCAAGGGTCGGCCGATTCGGCGAGCGCGCGCCCGACGAGGATCACCGCGGCCTGGCGCAGGCCCGCGGACTCGACCTTCTCGGCGATGTCGCCGACACTGCCGCGCAGCACCACCTCGTCCGGCTGCGACGCGCGGTAGACGACCACGACGGGGCAGTGCGCGCCGTGCGTGGGCGTCAGCTCGGCCATCAGCTCACGGGTCCTGGTGATCGCCAGGTGCAGCACCAGCGTGGCACCGGTGGCCGCGAACGCCGTGAGGCTCTCGGCGTCCGGCATCGCCGTCGAGCGCTGCTGCGTGCGGGTCAGCACCACCGACTGCGTGACCAGGGGGACCGTCAGCTCGCGACCGACCCGCGCCGCCGCGGCGGCGTAGGCCGGGACGCCCGGTGTCACGGTCCACGGCACGCCCTCGGCGTCCAGGCGGCGGGTCTGCTCGTGCAGCGCGCTGTAGATCGACGGGTCCCCGGACACCAGCCGCACGACGGCCTGCCCGCTGCGGTGCGCGGTGACCATCGCGGTGGTGATGGCGTCGAGGTCGAGGCGCTGGGTGTCGATGAAATTGGCCGTGGCCGAACAGTTCTCCAGGACCTCGGCGGCCAGATAGGTGCCGGGGTAGAGCACGACGTCGGCGGTGGCGAGCAAGCGTGTGGCGCGCACCGTCAACAGGTCGGCGGCGCCTGGCCCGGCGCCCACGAACTGGACCGGTGGGACCTCGGGCATCCCTGCATCATCCCCTGCGCGGGGCATCGGCCCGCGACGGGCCCTGGAACGCGGGGCCGACGAAGCGTTCGACGACCTCCCGCTCCACGCGTCCGTCCTCGAAGGGCCAGCACGTCAAGGCGAGGATGACCCTGACGATCCATTGACCGGCCTGCCGGTCCCCGGGCACGCCGACGAGTTCTGCACCCAGATCGGCGAACACGTGCGTCTCCGTGACCCAGCCCATCTGGTCGGCGCCGCGAAGGGCGGCGGTCACGAGCCGTCCCAGCGGATCCGTCCGGGTGTACTCGAGGCCGAGCAGGATCGCGCTGACGACGCGCTCGCGGCCGCTGACCCCGTCGACCTCGGCTCGCACTCGGGTGACGATGCGCTGCGCGGCGCGTGCGACGACGACGTCGCGAATCTGGCGCTTGCCTCCCACGTGCCGGTACACCGTCGCCCGAGAGCAGTGCACCCGCGCCGCGAGCACGTCGACGTCGAGCCCCTCGTAACCCCGGCGCGCCATCAATTCCGTCGCAGCCGCGTAGATCTTCTCGGCTGCAGCGGTGCGCCGATCGCCCACCAGCCAGTCGCGCGACACCATGCGTCGTCCCCTTGCGCCTCGACGCTCACGATTCGCAGCGTGAGACGGATGCGGCACAACGTATCAAGCAGGGCTGCTGGTCGACGGCCGATCACGAGACGTCGCGTCCCACGACCACACGTGTGGGCGATGTCGACTTCGCACCGTTCGTTGACGCCTTGGCCCGAGACGGTCGACCCTTCGGAGGTGGCGATCATCGACGGTGGGCTCGGGCTTCGTCTCCTCGACGACGACTGCATCCAGGATCCCGCCCCCTTGTACGCGGGGATGCATGCGACCGGGATGGTGCACCCCATCGGCGACACCGATTGCCACGCCGTCTCCGGCTGCTCTGCGATCGAGGAGGTCCTCGCGCGACCCGGAGACTTCTCGTCGAACCTCACCGCGACGCTCGTGCGGTCCCGCGACGGTACGGTCGGCACCTTCGCCATGGACGGGCTCGGCGGTGCCACGCACGTGCTGGCCACCGCCGACGACCCCGCGCACGCGACGCACCGCAAGCTGCTGATCCCGCAGCTCGCCGCTCGGCGGATCAAGGCGTTGGGACCGCTGGTGCAGGATCTCGACGAATCACTGTGGCGCAACGGATTCGAGCCGCAGTCGATCGAGTGGATGTCCACCGTGGCGAATCGCCTGCCGATGATGATCGTCGCCAGGCTGATGGGGTTTCCCGACGACGACGTCGACCAGCTGGTTGCCTGGGGATACGCCAGTACCCAACTGCTGGAGGGATTGTCGGGTCCGGACGACCTGGCCGCCGCAAGCGCGGCCGTGGGGGAACTCGCCGGCTACGCCGCCGATCATCTCGAACGCGCCACCGCATCGCCCGGTGACGACCTGCTCGGCGACCTGGCCCGCGCCTGCCGGTCGGGGGTCATCGACACCCTGACCGCCCAGATCATGCTGATCACGCTGTTCAGCGCGGGTGGGGAGTCCACGGCATCGTTGCTCGGGTCGGCCGCGCACGTCCTCGCCACGCGCGCGGACGTACAACGTGCGGTGCGCACCGATCCCGGCCTTCTCGGTGCGTTCCTCGAGGAGGTGTTGCGTGTCGAGCCGCCATTCCGCGGCCACTACCGGCACGTCGTCGCCGACTGCGTTCTGGCGGGCGTCCCGCTGGCCGCGGGTGAGCGACTGCTGCTGCTGTGGGGGGCGGCGAACCGCGATCCCGCACGCTTCGACCGGCCCGACGACTTTCGGCTCGACCGTGCGGGCGGCAAGGGGCACCTCGGCTTCGGCAAGGGGGTGCACTTCTGCGTGGGTGCGGCGCTGGCGCGAATGGAGGCGACCATCGTCATCGGAGGGCTGCTTCGACGCACCCGGTGGTTGTCGGCCGAGCACGTCGGACCGTGGTTGCCCAGCCTGCTCGTGCGTCGCCTGTCGTCTCTTCGTCTGATCGTCGACGTCGGGTGAGGCTCGACCAGTCGCCGTGATCGGGTTGCCGAGAGGTGGAATCCGCCGTGCATCGAGCACCCGGATGTGTCGGTGGTCGAATGTATGTTCGAGTCGTGGGGTTGGGTGAGGTTCGGGTGGCGGTGGCGGGGTTGCGGGCCGCGTTCGCCGGCTGCGACCTGGACACCGTGACCCTCGACGAGGTGTTC